>JANOVN010000339.1:0-26702 GCA_031417455.1 Hyphomicrobiaceae bacterium
TTTTCGACGGTCCTGGAGGCCTGCACCTTCTTTTCCAGTGCCGCCTTCGCCCCGAGTGTGACCAGCGCCAGCAGCGTCAGCACGCTCGCCACCGCGAACGCCGCCGGCTGGTTGTACTCCTGGAACAGCTTCTCCACCCGCAACGGCATGGTGTCGGTCTGCCCGCCGATGCGCCCGCTCACCACGTAGATCGCGCCGAATTCGCCCATCGCGCGGGCGTTGCACAAAATGACCCCGTACAGCAGCCCCCACTTGATGTTCGGCAGCGTCACCCGCCAGAACATCTGCCAGGCATTCGCGCCGAGGCTACGGGCGGCCAGTTCTTCGTCCGGCCCGTTCGCTTCCACCAACAGCGAATTTTATCACGATTTCATGCACTACCATAATCGTGTGACCGGCTTCAACGACGCCTATTTTGCGCGCAAGAACGAGTCGTTCGATCACGGCCATGTGGTGGTTGGAACTTACGAAGTGAATTACGAGAATTACGAAGGTTTCCATAGCCGCGCTGAACTTTCATTCCCGCACCTGCCACCCAATCAGTGGTACATGATCGACCTGTTCCCAGGCATGAACTTCAATCTGCGCGGCTCGGCGCTGCGAAGCGATATCGTTACGCCGTTGGGCCCCGACAAAGTGATGATCGAGTTCCGCGGCTTCGGTTTGAAGAGCGACACGCCTGAGCAGCGCGCGACCCGCGTCGCCCATCACAATTCGATATGGGGGCCGTTTGGGCGCAACCTCCACGAGGATCTCATAGGTGTGACAGGACAGGGTACGACTATGCGTCCCGGCACAGAATCACGCAAGATTCTTCATGGCCGCCAGGAAAACCAAACAATTCACGATGAGAACGGTATGCGCCACTACTACGAAGAGTGGGGCCGCAAGATGAACCGGTTGCCGCGCAATCCTGAGCTGCCATACGTACCTAACGTCGCGGAGGCGGCTGAGTAAGAGGGCTGCCGCAAGCCGCGTGCAATCGGTTTTTTGTAATCACGCAAGCACTGTATCGCACCGGCTCACTCCGGTGTGATCGAATTCCGTGTTTTCTTGGGAAAAATGAGAGCGAAATGAACAAGAGTGGTGATAATCGGTTACTTGTTTCGGACGCAATTTATAAGGCGACGCTCGCGCTGGATGACCAAAAATGGGATGACTGGCTCGATCTTTGTGCCGACGACTTCAACTACGCGATCAAGGCGTTCAGTCCTGAAATCAATAAGGATATGACGTATCTTGCGCATGATCGAAAAGGCATGAAGTCACTCTTGGACCTCCTGCCTAAACATAATACCGATCATTCTCCTCTGCGTCGGCATACGTCGGTTTATGCGGTTGATCTTTCGGACGACGAGAGCAAAGCAACGGCCGTGAGTTCGTTCGTCGTCTATCAAAACATGCTCGACGGCCAAAACTCGCACATCGACGCGGGTGAAAGCCGACTCTTTCTGGTCGGGAAATACTACGACACGTTAAAAATTGAAGACGGCAAGGCGCGGTTCGTGGAGCGGATCGTGCGGCTTGACAATCGCCGCCTCGACAAGGGGTCGCATTGGCCTATCTGAGTTGATCGTACGTTGCGCAAAAACCGAAAGTGATCTTATGGCCTGGAAGCGAGTCTGCAACGTCAGTGATGTTCCCGTAAATAGCGTCAGAAAGTTCGCGACGGGAGCCTTCACGGTGATCGTGGTCAACTACGGGGAGGGCGTCCGTGTTCTTCCCCCTATCTGCCCTCACATGGAAGAGCCGCTGGAAGTTTCAGGCGTCGTCGCAAATTGCAAGATGACCTGCACGAAACACCTTTGGTCTTGGGATCTGCGCAATCTGCAACAGCAAGGCGAGACGGAAAAACCGCTGCAACAATATGAGTCACGCGTCGTCGATGGCGTAGTTGAAGCTCAGATGGAAAACGAAATCGTCTATGAATTCGCCGACGAGGACGATATGGACGACGATAATTTTTTCAACAAGGGCTGAAGGTTAGGCTTTTGTTTCTCGACTCCAGAACGCGTCGTTATTCGATGGCCCGCGTTGGTATAACTCATCGAGCGTCACTCGAGCTACCACGATACCGCGACCGCCAAAACGGTCTCGGCGTCGCCCTCACCGTCGGGTGACAATGCCTGACAGGTATACCCAGATGAAGGAGGACTGTCCGGCATGGAGATCGTGATCGAATCGCGGGCAGGAACCTGTTCGTTTACCTGCGAGCCCGGCGAAAAGATCCTCTTCGCAGGCCTTCGCGCTGGCCTGACCCTGCCTTACGACTGTGCGACGGGAACTTGCGGCATGTGCAAAGCCCGCGTCCGCAGCGGCACTGTCGATGTGATCTGGCCCGAAGCGCCGGCTTTAGCCAAGCTGCAGCGTGACAAGGGCGACATCCTCATGTGCCAGTCGCGCGCCACGAGCAATTGCGTTGTGCGAGTCCCGGCCAACGTAGCACTTTCCGAAGCGGGACCCCTGCCACGCTACGGATCGGGCCGCGTCCACAATGTGGAGCGGCTGACCGATGACGTGATGCATTTCGAATTGGCGCTTGCCGCGCCGATGACATTTAACGCCGGCCAATTCGTCGTGCTAACGGCGCCGGGCATCGATGGTGCACGAGCCTATTCAATGGTCAACTACGCTCTCAATACAAGTACGCTGGAGCTTGTGATCAAGAAGAAGGCTGGCGGCGGCTTGTCCGATTGGTTGTTTGAGGTCGACCGAACCGGCCTTGAACTCGGCGTCTTCGGACCTCTCGGCCGGGCGACATTCCGCCCCGGTGAAGACCGCGATTTGCTATGCATCGCAGGCGGATCCGGCATCGCGGGCATTCTCTCAATTTTGGAGCACGCAACCTCCGCCGGTCACTTCCAAGAAAACAAAGGCCGCGTGTTCTTCGGCGTTCGCTCGTTGCGCGACGGCTTCTACCTCGATCGCTTTTCTCGCCTGGTCGCGCAGTCACGAGGTGCGCTTCAGGTATTCCTCGTGTTGTCGCACGAAACCGTCGATGTCGCGGTCCATCCGCAGTTCGGCAACATCAAGATCGCGACCGGTTTCGTTCACGACGTAGCCGATGCGCACCTCGAAGTTGACTGTAGCCACGTCACGTCCTTCGTCGCTGGCCCGCCGCCGATGGTCGACGGCGCAATCCGTGTTCTGATCGGTCACGGCGTCCCATCGACTCAAATCCGCTACGACAAATTCGGCTGAGGCGGCAGTAATAGGCCTGTTGCGAGCCGCAATGTGCGTGCATCAGTCAATGCGACGTTCGCATTTGCATGCAACTACCGTAGTTTCGCGATTAGCATTGAACTTGCAAATACAAAATCATTCGACAAAAAAGGACCGCCTTCAAGTAGAAGGCGATCCTCATTGGAAGATACCGCGATGGCCGTTGCGGGCCTAACCTATCAGCGACTTCTCATCGATTTTCAAAAGGCGGCAAGCGTTCTTGTAAGACACTTTCTCAAGTGACGCCGACGTGAGGCCAATCGCATGAAGATCGGACACACCCTGCTTCATGGGGCGGAAAGGATACGACGATCCAAACAGATACTGATCTTGCATGAAGCCGTTTGCGGCGTCGATATAGAGCTTTCCACCCGGCGAGAACATGTACATGTCGGGTGAAACAAACACGTTCTCGCGCCGGAACGCGACCGCGATCATGGCGTCGACGTGCGGGTAACATCCATGGCAGACGACGATCTGCAGCTTGGGAAACTGCGCCGCCACCCGATCGATTGCGAAAGGATCGTTCAACGTGAGATCTGGCGTTGTCGGTCCAGAGAGGATGAACGCTGGGACGCCAAGTCCTTGGCAAAGCTCGTAAAGAGGCAATAACGAACGGTCGTCTGCCTTGAGCGCCGTTTCGTAGAATGCTGCGTCGATGTTCAGTCCGCGATGCCCAAGATCCTTGATCGCGTGTTCAGCTTGGAGAAGCGCTTTCTTTTCACCCAAGAGCTGAGGGTCTACCGAGGCGACGCCAAGTAGCCGTCCCTTCGATGACTTCGCAACCGCGGCTACGTCTTCATTCTCGACGCGGACCGTGGGCGTGCTGCGGGCCACCATGACGGCAACGGAAATTGCTGCGTCATCCATTTCGGCGATGAACTTATCCAAGGTGGGAGACTTGGTGAAATGGTCGATTTCTATGGTGCCGACTCGCTTGTTCAGCCACCGGACAACATCGTATTCGGGCGTGCCCGGTGTCGAACCAAAAAACTTATGCAGCCAGGAGGGACGATTGCGCATGTCCACGATTGGGGGAAGCATTCGTTCTTTCTCTCTCTCTATTGTTGGGACAGGCCTTGGAACCGTATGGCGACGTCCGCAGCCTAAGTGAAAGCGTCCATGATTTAATGAAAGGCCTCGATTGCGGCTTATGTATCCAAGTCGAACTGCTCTAATGATCGCTCAACTGTTCAGCTGATGCTTCCGCACCGTAATCCATTTGAGAAGTCGATCCATTGTAGGCACCGCTTCCGATGCTGCAAAATACGACTAGTGCAGCCACAAATCCATCAATACCAACATTCAAAAAGATCAATATTTCCGATTTGGTCATTGATGACGTCTTCAAGGGTCGTCGCCGCAGCCGAAGGCACGATCGCGCAGGCTGCGCATCGATAGGCGGGATCAGCTGAATCGGATTTGGGAAATGTCAGTGGAAAAACAACCCTAGAAGTCCAAGCAGGACCAGTGCCACAAGTGCCCACGACAAAACATTCGGCGACTTATCGCGCAGACATTCTGCCGATAGTGTGCATTCGCTGCAGTGCGTGCGATCTGCTGTTCGGCAGGCTGGAGTGGATGGGGAATGTGAATTATCCATCGTAGGCACCTTGGTTTTGTTGGCTGTCATGTTCTAATCGCAACTACTATCAACGCGACGATCAGAACGTCTTGATGCCTATCAAATTTTTAGGGCCTATTGGCCAATAGGCAACGCCTTCCAAAAGAGCTACCGGGCTAGCCGCCATCTTTCGGAACTCATCGCTGTGATCGACGGTGTCTACTTCCTCACCGCGCCAATTTCGATTTCGCCCCACCATCTCCGCGACCGGTTAAGCCAGTATGTGGCGCTGACACTACTTTGTTCCCTTAGAGTGCTTCCGGGAAAAGCATGCCCCCGCGAAGGCGGGGGTGTGAGCGGTTTTGCGGCAGAGAAGCACGACAGAACAGAGAGCTAGGGTCCTTTTCGCGATTCAGTCAAAACCGGAAGGACCCTAGAATGCGCCGCGCGCTTCGATGGTCCAGATGTCGACCAGGGTGTCGCCCTCCACGACGTGATAGGCACGGTAGAGATTGGCTGTTGGGTCGCAGTGCGGAACGATTAACTCGAACACGGTGCCGAGCGCGGGCTGATCTGCGCCGGCAGGAAGATCGATGATGCCATGCTCATCGCTATCGGGACGGTAAACAGCACCCGCAGCCGGAGGATGCTCAAAGGTCGGCAGCGTACCTTTCGCCGAAAAATGCTTGTTTCCGCCATCGCATGCGACCCGCCCCGGCACATTGCGGCCGATGATCGACACGGCGACAAACAGTGCCGGTTCAAAAATCGAACCTTGGTGCCCGTCAAGATCGACGCCCATGTATTCGACATCGTTAAACACATAGCTGCCCGGCTGCAATTCGGTGTAGCACCCAAGATCGGGATCGATGAACAGCGTGCCCGTGCTGCCTCCGGTTACGGTTGTGATCACGTGGCCTGCATTTTCAAGTGCAGCCTTTATGGACAAGATCAATTGCATTGAGGCTGCCGATTGCGCCTCGCGCTCGCGATAGCTGGCCGTATGCGAGATTAGGGAGGCATACGTTTGCAGCCCCACGAGTGTCAGGCTAGAGCTTGCAGCGATCCGTCCTGCTACTGCCAACGCCTGCGCGCTCGATGTGACGCCTGCGCGATTTCGGCCAAGATCGACATCAATAAGCACATCAAATTTCGCGCCCGCTTGTTCAGCCGCAGCAGACATGGCGTCCACAATACCCGGGTCGTCGGCGACAATCATAACCCGGCACCCGGTTCCAGCGATCGCCACGGCGCGTGCAATCTTGCCCGGCTGGGTAAATATCGACGTGATGAGAAGATCGTTGACGCCGTCCCGCGCCATCGCCTCCGCCTCACCCACGGTCGCAACACAAATCCCTTTGGAGCCAGCTGCAATCTGCAGCTTGGCGATGGTCGCGCACTTGTGCGACTTACCGTGCGGACGCAGGCAAATGCCGCGCGCGGTCGCATGGGCCGCTGCCCTCCCGATGTTGCGGAAAAGCCTTTCACGATCGAGCACGAGGCACGGCGTCGCCAGTCTGCTGCGGCCACCCGGTACGCCGATCAAGCCAATGTTGGGGCCAAAGTCGGGTATGGCAAGGTCCGGTCTGGAAGGCGGGTTAAACGTCATGTCCGCTTCTAGCCCGCATCCGGGCGTAGACCCACCGCTTCGATGCCAGCGACCGCGCAAATTTCGTCATTGTCCGATGTGTCGCCGCTGATCCCGAGCGCGCCAACCAATCCGCCAGAACCATCGCGGATGAGAACGCCCCCTGGCAGGGGAATGATTGCGCCTTGCGCCAGCGTATTGACCGAGTCGATGAAATACGCCTGCTCCTGAGCTCGCTTGAAGATCGCCCGCGACCCCATGCCCAACGCCAATGCGCCGTAGGCTTTCGCTCGCCCCACCTCAGAGCGCATGAGGCTCGTCCCGTCTTGAGCTGCAAAAGCTACAAGGCATCCGCGCGTGTCCAGCACCGCAATAGCCAACGGCTTCAGCTTCAGTGCTATGCTCTTGGCAAGAGCGGCATCGACCATCCGGCGTGCAAGTTCGAGGGTCATCGTCATGGCGTAAGTCACTCCGTATGGGCTCAAGGATTGCCGGTGTTCTATACGTTGGCTCGCACACCCATGGCGAGCACTTCTGCGGCGCTGCTTCGAAACAACCGCTTCAGGCTTGTCAAAACTTCGGTCTCGCTTACTTCGCGGTAGCGTCCATCCAAGCCCGAACCGCAGCCATGTCTGCCACGCCAGCCAACGTCGTGGCCTTCCCATTCGCCGCAATCATGATGGAGCGTGGAAGCTCGCCTTGCCAATCGGCATCGATTTCAAAGCGCAGGCGATCCTCAAACCGGTCAGCGAAAGCATAGCTCTCGGCCTTGCCAAGCCCCATCGTCGCTAAGGTCGCATCGATCCGCTTGCCAGCCTGAAGGTCCGGGCGATCCGCATTGATGAGCACGATTTTGACGTGAGGGCGTTCGGCAGCAATCCTTCCCCACTCCGGCAGCTCGGCAAGACAGGGCCCGCACGACAAGCCCCAGATATGGACAATGATTGGTTGCCCGGCATGTGCACGCAGCATGTCCCGATAGCTGCCCTTGACGAACGGTAGCGGTTCGCTTGAGGCAGCCCCTGGCGCGAGCGCGGTCCCCAAAATGCTGAGCAGCAGCCAACTGGCAATGTTGAGCAGTCTCACGACGCACCGCCAATCAGGAGCATCCGGTGGCCTTCGGCGTCGGTAAGCCAGGACAGATAAGGCACGCCTTTGGTGTTAGCGATCAACTGGGGATGATCGGCCCGCCCCTTGGTCTGGGCAATCGCGACAGGGGCGCTCCATGTAAGCCCATCGTCGTGCGACGTTTGAACAACGGCGCTGGCGGTTTCGCCGTCAAATTCCTTCCAGGCAAGGACCAATCCCTTGTCGGATGACAGCACCTGCGGACGGGAGACCTGGACGCCCTTGCGCCCTAGCGCGCGAGGTTGCGAGAAGGTGACGCCGCTATCGTCTGAGCGGGCATAGAACACACCCTTGCGCGCCTTGCCCGCCGTGTACCAGACGACGTGAATTGAATCGGCGGGCGTGATAGTGATCGCCGGTCCTTGGTGGGGACAGGTGTCGGTTACCCATTCATCAACGCTGATGCGGCGAAGCGGGCCCGGCGTGCCATCGGCAGCGAACGTGACAATCGCATGGTCCCGCGTCGTGCCGTCGAAGATGTTGCGGAACAGGACGACCGGCTCGCGTCTGGAATTTAGTGCCATGCTGATCCGGCAGCACTCGCAACTGTGCTCGACAGCAATGCGCGCGGGCGCAAAACTGAGTCCGCCGTCGGTCGAAATGGCATACGAGAGCGCCGCGCCTGCATATTTGTTGCGGGCCTTCTTGGCTGCGACCGCGCTCGCCTTGTCGATGGTTGCGGCAAACAAGGATCCATCGGGCAGGAACTGCAAGGCTTCGAAGCGATGCCCAGGGCTCGCCGGATCGAGCCGCTTGGGTGCGCTGAACATTTTACCATCGTCGTGGGAGGCGGAAGTGAAAATCTGGCCATAGTGACCAACCTCGGGCAAGAGGGTGGCGAATGCGATGACGACGCGGCCCGCGTTGTCGATGACGATCTTAGGGCGGCTATCAGGGCCGCTGTCGAGGCGGACGGGTGATGGCGTTATGGCAATCGCCGTGCCAAACGGGCCGCCTGCGGCACCCTGATGAGCGACCCAGACTTTGCTTTGCGCCGTCCATGTGATCCAGAGCCGGTCGCGGGCGTCAAAAGCTGGCGTTGCCGTCAAGGCACAGGCTAATTCGGGACCCTCGCAGGCCCCGTGTGGAACAGCCGCCGCCGAAGCCTTTGGTTGCGCATGATTGTGACCCGCACCGTGGTCCTGCGCGCAGGCCGACCACGGATGGAGGCTGGCGGCCACGAGGGTTGCCAGGAGAAAACGCCGTGAACTGAGGTAGGCTTTCATGATGAGGCTCCTTGATCAGCGGTGCATTAGAACTTCAATTTGACGCCGCCGTAAAACGCACGGGGTTCGGCGGCATAAATGGAGTTTCCAGCTTTCGTGATGAGCGCGACCGTTCCATCCTGCGCGCCAGCCGTCACGGTATTTGCGACGTTGTTTGCGCCCGCGATGTTGACCCGGTCGAGAATGTTGTGAACCTCGAAATACGCCGTCAGATGGCGCACAAGACCGCTCTGGAACGACGTATTGTAGTGGACATTGAGGTTCACGGTTTCAGACGGACCTGCCGTCAAAAGGTTCGCGTTATCCATGTAAAACGCATCGCGCCACTGGTACTCGACGAAGGTGCCGAATCCTTTCAGCGAGCCGGTCGGCTGGTCATAGCCAAGCCGCGCCGTCAGTTCATTGGGCGCGATGCCGGGAATTTTGTGGCCGACGCGGTCGAATGGATTTGTCACGCCAGCAAGTTTTTCGCGGTACTGCGTGTAAATCTGATCGTTGTGGAGGTAGGCCGCCGTCAACGTGACTCTATCGAGAGGCTTGACGGTCGCCGCGACTTCGACGCCGCGATGCTCGGAAGCTGGCGCGTTGAAGGTGAAGCTGCCGGTGCCGCCGCCCACGGGAGGCGCTTGGCTCACAAGTTCGTTTTCGAAGAACTCGTAGAAGCCCGTGATGTCGATCTTGAACGCGCTGGTGGGTGCCCAGACCACACCCAAATCGTAGCCGACATTGGTCTGTGCTTCGAGGTTCGTATTGTTGCCAGCGTTGCCGGTTGCGTTGACGAACAGGTTGGAAAATTGCGGCGTGCCGTATCCGGTCGAAACGCGCCCGCGAACTTGCAGCGTGTCGTCTGGCCGGTAGCTCAGGCTCGCTTCCGGCGCGGTGTTGTGGAAGTCGCGATCCGCACTGGTCACAACCGCCGTCGCAACACCTGCCCCGCTGTAGGTGAGCGAGGTGCTCTTGCCGGTCAGATGGGTCGACTCGATTGCAATTCCGGCTGCCAGCGTCCAGCGCGGATTGAGCAGCAATTCTTCGCGGAGGCGGAAACCAAGATTGCTCGTCTGACCTTGGGTCTTTGACCTCAGGCGGCCAAATTGCGTGTTGGGGCCGGGCAGCACGTTGTAGCTGTCGCTGTCGGTTGGCTCGGTGAAGTTATAGTAGATGCCGACCATATGCGTGGCTTGGAGGCCGAATAGTTCGGTGCGTTTGGTCAGGTCGCTCGTCAAGTTCCACGAGAAGACCTCGTTCAGGCCGCGCGTATTCGAGGTCGGTTGATCGACGTCTTTGTCGTCCCAGACGATCTGGGTGCGCCAGACGGTCAAGGGATCGAACGCGTGTTCCCAGCGAGCACCCAGGATCGTGCGGGTATCGTCGCGGTTAAGTCCTGTTTCGTTGGCGGTTTGAGTTTGGGTGGCTCCACCATATCCGTTGATGAAAAGATTTATGGTCGGGCAGCCTGCGGCCTTGGTCGCGTTAGTGGCGCAGCCCTTTTGATAGGGGTTCGCAATGAACTGCGCCATCGACTGGCGGATCGCCAGATGGGTGAAGGTCTCGTTGTGGATGGTCTTGAGCGTGATCGTATCCTGCGCCGTCGGCTTGAAGGTCAGCACGGCGTTGACGGTCTGGATGCTGTAATCGCTATTTCCCAGATAGCCGTCGCCACGCGCGTCGCTGGCAAACACCGAGAACTCGGCATTGCCAAACTTAGCTCCACCCACAAAAAAGGTGTTGAGATAACCGAAGCTGCCAACATCAACGCCGTATTCGACGCCGTTGATCTCTCCGCCCGGACGGCTGGCGAAGTTCATCGCCCCCCCGGTTGCATAGTTGCCAAACAGCGACGATGAGGGGCCGCGGAACACGTCCACGCCGGCGTAGGCGTGCGGGTCGATCAGGTCACCGCGACCGAGCCCGTCTGGCTGCGTGACGGGAAAGCCGTCCTCGAACAAGATGACGTTGCGGATGCCAAACCCGTTGCGCGCATTCGAGCCACGGATCGAAACGCCGATATCGCGTGGGCCGTTGCCCTGCTTGACCGAGACTCCAGGAACGTCACCTAAAAGGTCGCCGACCTTGAAAGCCGGCCGGTCTTTGCTGGTTTGCGTGTTCGTCGACGTTACCGTCTGGCCGCTGATGGGGGCCGCGAACGCTGGCGATGACGCCGCAGGCGCGATGACGGGTTTGACCGAATTGGTGTCGAACACGGGAAGGGACGGCGCGGGGCCGGTTGGCTCAACGGCAACCGGCTTGGGCACCCATTTGATGACGACGGCCTTGGGCTTGGGCGCGGGTTGGGAGGCTACGGCCATAGGCTTGGCGGCGGGCGCTTTGACCGGTGCCGCAGCAGGCTTTGCCTGCTCCACCACGACTTCGGGGACGGCAATGCCCTTTGCTGCTGGCAGAGGCAATAGTTGGGGCGGCTGGGGCTGGGGCGGCTGGGATAGACTTCCAGCGGCGGAGGCAGGTGGCGTCTGCGCGACTGCTTGAGCGATGAAATTCAGATGCGGTGTGCATAGAAGGGCTACGCCCGCCGGCAGCCAGAAAAGGCGCTTTGACATGGGACCAATTTTTTTGCGAAACCGAAATGACAGCCCGCACGCGCCAAAGCGCGCGTCGGCACGAAGATGTTGTCAGACGATTTCGACGGGGGGCGCGCGACTTGGCGGGCGCAGGCGGCGGACGACATCCTGGCGCTGATCGCACCATGCGGTCTGGCCGGTGCGCGCCGTAGGCGGAAGTGAAGGTGCGACCCAGTCAACGCAACCAAGGGCGGCGGTTTGCGTGGCAATATTGCAAAGCGGGCACGGCGGCTGGTGCCCCGTTTGACCACCCTTGTCCGAACCGTTGTGGCCGGATTGGCAAATCACCATGCCGTCGACAACGAGGATCGGACTGCCGACCGCTGCGGCTTGTGCAGCCAGGGTTGTGATGGCCGATTGCGGGGTGGCCATCATCTGGTGATGGCGCACGACGACGGCTGCATGCAACAGCATGCCCAAAACCGCCAGTCCGCTGATCCATCGACGCCACATGAAAACCTCTTGCGACAAGTCAAACCCTTTTGCAAAATGAATCACCTAAAAGTGGTCATTCATTTTGAGTACGTCCTACCGGACGGCGGCCATTGGCCGCTCGGCGAGCACAGGGCGAAAGAGTCGATGTTTTCGCTCGCCGGTATCAAACCACAAAATTGTTCGAACGGCAACGGACGGCTCTGTCGCCAGCATCGTTAAGGCTCGTGACTCATGGTGCCAAATGGACGGACGCAAGCACCCAGGTGAACTTTGTTCGCAACTCGCGAGTCGTGGTATTAAGAACGTGTTTGACACCCAATCTGGGAGAGCCGCGGCAGATGAAAAACGCGAGCGATGACAACTTCAGGGATCGCGTCAAGGTCGCTATCCTGGCATCCGCCGAAGCAGTCCTGACCAATGAAGGCCTCAGCGCCCTCCAGGCGCGTCGCGTTGCTCAAGGCGCGGATTGCTCGGTCGGCACGCTCTACAATATCTTTGGCGACATCGACGGGCTGATCCTGCAGACCAACGCGCGCACGCTGGAAGAACTAGGCCGACTTCTGAAAGCAGCCGCGCGGCGCTCGGCTCGAAGCGATCTGGAAACCCGGTTGAACACGCTCGCGATTGCCTATCTCGATTTCGCCACCACCAATCAGCGGCGCTGGCGCGCCGTGTTCGAACATCGCCTGCCTGACACCGCAACGCTGCCCGAAAGCTATCAAGACGACCGGCGTCAACTTCTAGCGCTCATCGAGACCCAGCTGGAGCCCGCCATCACCGACGGCGAAGCGCGATCGGACGCGGCGCACGCACTTTTCTCGGCTGTGCACGGCATCGTCACCATGTCGTTAGACGCCAAGCTGGGGCCATTCGAGCCGTCGCGATGCGAGCGCCAGATCCGCTTCCTGGTCGGACGTGTTGTCGCCGGTCTCGACAAACGGTCCAGCCCCTGATCGGCGTCCCTATTCGCGGCAATTTTACCCGCACCACCCTCACAGCAAGGCTGCCGCGCGTGTTCGCGGAGTTGATCAAACTATTTAGCCGATGCGCTTTTGCCGTCCCAGATGAACGCAAGTAGCGGCTGGTTTATGCCGGGGTAGTCGTTTAACATTTTCAATAGAAACAATAGCGGAGACAGAGCTGCATGGCCGATCCGTATGAAATACTGGGCGTTGCGCGAGACGCTAAGGCAGATGAAATCCGCTCGGCGTTTCGCGGCCTCGCCAAGCAAAACCACCCCGACCTTCACCCCGGCGATAATGCCGCCGAGGCGCGCTTCAAGGACATCGCGTCCGCCTATGCGATCCTCGGCGACGAAGCCAAACGCGCTCTCTTCGACAGCGGCAAGATTGATGCGACAGGCGCAGACGTATATCAACCGCCGCCGCGTGAATCTTATCGCCAGCACGCCGAAGCCGGGCCGGGCTTCAAATACGACCGGTCATGGGGCGCGAGCCCTGGTGGCCTGGACGAGGATATGTTTGCCGAACTGTTCGGGCGGCGCGCTAGAGCCAACATGCGCGGGGCCGACGTCAACTACACCTTCGCCGTCGCCTTCATCGAGGCGATTGCCGGTGCCAAGAAGCGCGTCGTCATGGCCGACGGCAAGGTGCTCGACATTACCATCCCGCCCGGTCTGAAGGACGGCCAAACCCTCCGGCTGCGCGGTCAGGGCCAGCCCGGGCTCAATGGCGGGGAAGCCGGCGACGTGCTGGTCGAAGTCCGTGTTGAGCCCCATCCACTGTTGCGCCGCGAAGGCAACGACATTGTTTCGACACTTCCCATCACCCTGGGTGAAGCGCTCGCCGGCGCGAAGGTCCCCGTCGGCACCATCTCTGGAACCGTCAGTCTCACAGTCCCCAAAGGATCAAATACCGGCGCAAGACTGCGGCTGCGCGGTAAGGGCGCGCCGTTCAAAGGCGACAGCGGCGACCACTTCGTCGAACTCAAGGTCGTCCTCCCCTCGCAGCCTGACGACGCCTTCGTTCAGTTCATAGTCGATTGGGAAGCCACGCACCCTTACGACCCCCGCAGCGGCCAGGGAGCAAAGCCATGATCAGCCAAAGTGAACTCGTAGACGCCATCGTGACGCTCGATGCTCAGGCGCTCAAGCGTTGGGTTGATATGGGCTGGGTCCTCCCCCGGCACGACACCGGCAGCCTCCACTTCGACCCATCCGACGTGGCCCGTGTCCGCCTCATCTGCGAACTGCATTACGAACTCTGCATCGAGGAAGATAGCATGCCGGTGGTCCTGTCGCTGATGGACCAGCTCTACGCGACGAGGCGGGCGCTCGGGGCACTTTCATCGGCGGTAGCAGCCCAGCCCGAGGACGTCCGCGCCCGCATAACAGCCCTCGTCGAAAAAACCCTCTGATCGGGAAAGCCAACCGCGTCTAACCAGCGTGTCTAACCACCACCCCACTCCATGGCCGGGCATGCCTGCCCTCGGGCTCGACCCGAGGGACCAGGTTTCGCGAGTCGCAAGCGGTGAATTCTGAGCCTGGAACTGCTGGATGGCCGCCTCCCCTGAACGTAGCGCGGCCCTTGGCCGAGACGGGCGACCATGGAGTAAAAAATGGTACTTGCGGATAGAGCTGGGTCATCAGGTAACTTTTTCAGCGCGCCCCACTCAACGGTTGCGCAACTCGTGCCTAAATCAATGACGGTGCCCTGAGTAGATTCCGACGCTGCCAAACCCAGCCGCGCCACGTCAGAGCTAAGGGCTACCGGCTCCACGCCGGAGCGGCTGCAAAATGGCGGCAGCCTTGAGCTGACGTAGCGCAAAGACGGCAGCTCAAAGTCTGGCAAAATGACAACAGTCAGAACGGCTTGTCGAAGGCTTGTCGTAATTGGTCATAGAAGGCGGACATCAAGTGCTTAAGCCAATTTCAAAGCCAGCAAATCTGGCGCTCGTCGGCGAGGTATCCCCGAAATTGCCGGCACCGAAGGCCATTGCAAGCCAGTCATCGCCCCGCCCGGTCGTCATCCCATGCGATACCCCTTCGGATTCTGACATCTTCGGCGACACACTCGACCGCTCGCTGCACGCCGCCGCCGCTCGTTTCACCGGTGGACTTTCGCCGGCGGCTTTGGTCGCCGCCTACATGGATTGGGCGACCCATCTTGCCGTATCGCCCGGAAAGCAGATGCAACTTGTCGATAAGGCCATGCGAAAATCGATCCGCCTCGCTGGTCAGATGGCCTCGCAGACCACCGCCGCCGGGCGCGCGGGTCCCTGCATCGAGCCGCTCCCGCAGGATCATCGCTTTGCTGGCGAGGCGTGGCAGAAGTGGCCGTACAATATGTATTATCAAAGCTTCCTGCTCCAGCAGCAGTGGTGGCACAACGCCACCAAGGGTGTCCGCGGCGTCACTAAACAGCATGAAAACGTCGTCGAGTTCGCGGCGCGTCAAATCCTCGACATGTTCGCCCCCTCGAACTTTTTGCTGACCAATCCGGAGCTGCAACAAAAGACCCTTGAGCAGGGCGGAATGAATTTTGTCCGTGGCGCGCAGAATTTCGCGCAGGACTGGGAGCGCGCCGTCACGGCCAAAAAGCCAACAGGAGCCGAAGCATTCAAAGTCGGGCGAGACGTTGCAGTAACGCCCGGCAAAGTCGTCTATCGCAATAACCTTATCGAACTGATCCAGTACGAGCCGGCAACCCCGGCAGTCCACCCCGAGCCGGTCCTCATCATCCCGGCCTGGATCATGAAGTATTACATCCTCGATCTGTCACCGCAGAACTCTTTGGTGAAGTACCTGACTGACCAAGGCTTCACCGTCTTCATGGTGTCCTGGAAAAACCCAGGCCCGCAAGACCGCGATCTTGGCATGGAAGACTACCGCAAGCTCGGCGTCATGGCGGCCATCGACGCCGTCGCAACCATTGTCCCTGGCCAACCCGTCCACGCTGCCGGTTATTGCATCGGTGGAACGCTCCTTTCGATCGCCGCAGCTTCGATGGCGCGCGATGGCGACAAGCGTCTCGGCTCTATGACGTTGTTTGCCGCTCAAACCGATTTCCACGAAGCCGGTGAATTGACGCTTTTCATCAACGACAGTCAGTTGTCGTTCCTCGACGATATGATGTGGGCAAAGGGTTTCCTCGATACCAAGCAGATGTCGGGTGCGTTCCAGCTCCTGCGCTCCAACGACCTTGTCTGGTCGCGCATGTTGCGCGAGTACATGATGGGCGAGCGTTCGCCGATGACTGATCTGATGGCCTGGAATGCCGACACCACCCGTATGCCCTACCGCATGCATTCGCAATATCTGCGCAGCCTGTTCCTGGACAATGATCTGGCCGAGGGACACTTGCAGGCTGGCGGTAAAGCCGTTGCCTTGTCCGACATCCGCGTGCCCCTCTTCGCGGTGGGAACGGTTAGAGACCATGTCGCGCCGTGGCGCTCGGTCTTCAAGATCCATCTCCAGACCGATACCGAACTCACCTTCCTGCTGACCAGCGGCGGCCACAATGCTGGCATCGTCTCCGACTTGGGGCATGCCGGTCGCAGTTATCAGGTGGCCACCAAGTCCAACGGCGACCAATACCTCGATCCTGACGGTTGGGCAGCGGCCGCCCCCCGCAAGCAGGGTTCATGGTGGCCGGAGTGGGTCTCCTGGCTCAAGCAGCGTTCGAGCCCGCTTGGTCAACTGCCCCAGCTCGGCGCAACAGCTAAGGGTCTGCCCCCGCTTGGCGACGCTCCTGGCAGTTACGTGTTTCAAGACTAGAGCATTTTCCGACCGAAGTGGATACCGGTTCGGCGTCGATGCGGAGCATCGCTGCGCGATGACGCGCAAACCAAGAAGAATACCGTCGCGCAGCCGACGAACCATAGCGTCAAAACTTCTGCGCGACGGTATAAATGCACTGGCGCGGTCGCGCCGGTCGCTGTAGCGCGCGCCGTCGTCAACCAACCGCACCGACACTTGCCATGACCGGCCAAACGCGCGAGCTTCCGGCATCAAAAAGCAGAAAGACCGATCATGAGCGATTTTGTCATCAAAGCCCCCAAGCAGATATCGGTTTGCGTAATAGGAGGGGGCCGCTTCCCCGTCCGCCGCGTCTTCTGTGTCGGTCGCAACTATGCAGCTCACGCCCGCGAGATGGGCGCCGATACCCGCGAACCGCCATTCTTCTTCATGAAGCCGGCCGACGCTTTGGTTCTCGACGGCGCCGATACACCCTATCCTTCCGCCACCGCCAACCTGCACCACGAAGTTGAACTCGTCGTCGCCATCGGCAAAGGCGGCACTGACATCGATGCAGCCCATGCCCTCGATCATGTCTACGGTTATGCCGCCGGCATCGATCTGACCCGTCGCGACATGCAAGATGTCGCCAAAGCCGCCCGGCGTCCTTGGGACCTGAGCAAGGGCTTCGACGCCTCGGCCCCCATCGGATCAATCGTCCCGGCCGCCAGAGCAGGCCACCCTGCATCCGGCGCCATCACGCTCACCGTCGATGGCGCGCCCCGGCAGAAGGGCGACCTCGCCGATCAGATTTGGACCGTTCCCGAGATCATCGCTGAACTGTCCCGTCTCGCAGCCCTCGCCCCTGGTGACCTCATCATGACCGGTACGCCAGAAGGTGTCGGCCCCGTCGAACGTACGAATGTCCTCGTTGGCGAAATCGTCGGCGTCGGCACCATCGCCACCCGCATCGTCTAAATCAGCCCGCAAGAAACGCCGCGCGATCGCCATGACTGGCAACGCCCGGTTCAAGACGAGGCCGGGAGTTCGTCGTTCCAGACTCTGAAGCTGTCGAGCGTGCTGGGACCGAACGTGGTGATCATGGCAACGTCGGCGGCGTCGCGGCCACGAGCGATGAGGACGCGGCCGATGCGTGGCGTGTTGTTGCGCGGATCGAACGTGTACCATTGGCCGCCGAGATAGGCTTCAAACCAAGCGGCGAAGTCGCCCGGCGCGTAGGGCGGCGGCAGCCCTGCGTCGCCGAGGTAGCCGGTACAATATCGCGCGGGGATGTTGAGGGCGCGGCAGAAGGCGACGGCCAAGTGGGCGTAGTCGCGGCAGACGCCGATGCCTTCCTGGTAGGCTTCCGAGGCGTCGCGGGTGGAGCGGGCGTGCTCGTAACCAAACTGGATGCGGTTGTGAACGAAGTCGCAGACGGCCTGGACGCGGGGCCAGCCGGGGCCCGTTTTTCCAAACAAGCTCCAGGCGAGGTCGAGCAGTTTGTCGCTATCGCAATAGCGGCTGGCGAGCAGGAAGACGAGGGCGTCGTTGGGGATGGTTTCAACGGGGCTTTGCAGGGCGTTTGCGACGATGGGGTCGGGTCGACCGGCGTCGTTGACTGTGGCGGCGGCCGAAAAGGTGACTTTTCCAGCCGGGGCCGTGAGGCGGATGCACCAGTTGCCGAAGGTGTCGCGATAGGCGGTCGTGGGCATTGAGGGCTTCACCATCACGTTGTCGGGCGCAGTCAAGTCGGACGCACGCGAGTAGTGGATGTTGAGCATCAAGATTGCGGGCGTTGCCTGCGGGAAGGTGTAGCGAAATTCACATCCGACCTTGAGTTTCATGCTGGGTGCCGATCTGCTGGCGCACGCGGGGGGAGGCGGCGGCTTGAGTGCTTCCGGGAAAAGCATGCCCCCGCGAAGGCGGGAGTGTGAGAGTTTTGCGGCAGAAGTAGTACGACAAAACAGAGAGCTCGGGTCGCTTCCGCTACTCAATCAAAACCGGAAGGCCCCTAGGGATCATAGCACGCGGGGATGGTCCCAAGCGCTGGATCCGGTCGCTTGCAGGTAGACTTTTTCAGATTTGTTCTCCAGGAAGGTTGAAATCAAGCTATGACAAGAGGAATAGAGAGTACAAACTCTGTGCCTGGATCTCGGGATCGAACGGCAATCGTGGCATCCACCTGCTTGGCGAATGCTGCGACGATGCGCATGCCGAGCCCTTTCGCCTTGTTAAGATCAAAATCAGCAGGCAGTCCGGCGCCTTCATCGCGCACAGAAATTGAAAAAGAATCGAGGTTGTTCTGGCCGACTTTGATCCAAATTGTACCGCCGCCGGCATCTTTGTAGGCGTATTTTGCAGCGTTGGTGATCAACTCGTTGACTATCAAGGCGATCGAAATCGCCCGGTCAGTGGGGATCACGATCCCGCCAACAACATCGGTGACGATTTGGCAGTGAGCAACGCTTTCATCCACATCTTTGCCAATAGCTTTGATATATTGGCCAATATCCATCTGCTCAATATCAGACCCATAGCTCAGTTGATCATGCGCCCTACCAATTGCCGCAACGCGATTTGCAGCCTCACTGAGATGCCCAGTCAATTCTGAGTTTGAAATTTCGCGCGCCTGCAGATTGAGCATGCTAGAGACGATCGCTAAGCTGTTCTTGACGCGATGGTTTATTTCTTTGAGCAAAAACTGGTGCCTTTCCAGTGCGGCAGTGAGTCTTCGTTGGTGCCGCTCGCGTTCAATTGCCATGCCTAAAATGTTTGCAGCGCCTTGCAGAAAAGCTAAGTCGTGCTCAAGAAAGTCATTGTCCAAACGGCTGTCCGCTTCGAGAACGCCGAACGGCTTACCATCGCCTTGAAGAATGACGTTCATGGCGCGCCGGATGCCGTGTCGTTTGAGCAGATTCGAGGTACGGAAGCGTTCTTCGTTTTCGAGATGGTTCGAGATCACTGGCTTGCCGGTTTTCAATGCAAAACCTGCCGGTGACTCAAGATCAGCGCCAACGCTTTCAACGCCGACCACACCGGCGTCCCAGCCCACGCCAGCGCGAACCAGTAACCGATTGCTTGACGGGATATGTTCCAATACCTTGCAAAATTCTACGCCGAGGCCAATTGCGGTCAGTCGTGCTGTCTCATTCAATAACTCTTCAAAGGATGCGCCCTGCAAGGCCCTCACGCCAAGCTCTGAGAGAAGCTCCTGCTGCCGGATGCGATCCTCTAAAGCACGCATCCCCGTGTCAGGACGGTCCCCGGATGGATTGGGTTCCACGATTGGCGTGTCGCTGTTATCGCCGGGGCCCGTGAGATTGTTCCTTGGTTGAAGTTACGGGCTCAAGTCCATGGTGCTCGGTTATCCGGGCAGACTCCCTCATCGGGCCAAATTCGTAAATAGTTTTTCATGCGGTGCAAGCGAATGTTTCAACACTATAGTTTGGACGGAAATAAGATGCCAAAATATTGATTAAACACAAGATTTTATGTCCTGGGACAACCCTATGGTCTGATGGGATCTCGCGTTGGACGAAAGGACGTGCCTGATGTGGTCAGGTGCCCCGTCGGTGCTCGACCTCGGCTAGGGTCTTTCCGGTTTGGATTGAATCGCGGAAGGATCCTAGCTCTCTGTTTTGCCTGATTGGCCAGCTCCGTCCATGAGCGCTCCACCCCTCACTCCACGGCCGCCCGTCTCGGCCAAGGGCCGAGCGTAGCTCGGCGGGGCGGCCAGGGCCACGAACCCGGTCTTGCTAGGCGGCCTCAGGAGACCTGAGTAAAGCCCAGCCATGGGTTGGGCAGGAGCTGAGTCAATCAAAACCGGAAGCATCCTAGAGGGGCTGGGAAACCGATTGGCCCTTTGACCCGTTTAAGCGGGTGCAGGAGGACGCCATGGCTTGGAAAGTTGCGGGTTGGGTTGCTGGGGCGCTCGCGGTGGCACTTGGAGCTTGGACGGCGGGGAGCTTGTACATCGTGTCTGGGGTAGAGGAAGCCAAGTATACAGTGATCAAGTCTGCGGTGACCGGGTCGCCTGCGGGGTATGAGCTGCGCCGCTATGAGCCTTCGATTGTCGCACAGACTTCTATGCCGTCGATGGGCGATACCGGTACGGCGTTCCGCGCTATTGCGGGGTATATTTTCGGTGGCAACGAAAAGCTTGAGCAGATTGCGATGACCGCGCCCGTGGTTATGAATGCGCCGCCCGTGTCTGAAAAGATCGCGATGACGGCCCCAGTGGTGATGGGGGCCGCAACGATGGCATTTGTGATGCCTAGCAAGTACAAGTCGATTGCGGATTTGCCAAAGCCCAAGGATGAGCGCGTTACGTTGGTGGCCGTGCCTGCGCGGACGTTCGCGGCGTTGCGGTTTGGCTGGTACGCGACGCCCGCGCGGTTTGCGGGCAAAGCTGGTAAGTTGGAACACCTGCTTGCGCGCGATGGCGTCAGAGCGCTCTCGAAGCCTTATTTGGCCAGTTACAATCCGCCGTTCAGTATGCCGTTGCTGATGCGCCACGATGTGCTGATCGAGGTCGAAGGGCAGTGAGCGGCAAGGGTATGCTTTACTGAACACTTTCTACCGGGTCGCGGCTGTGGGACAGCCATCAACCTTGCAGGAAGCTGCAGACTAATGTGTTGTCGGCGGGCGGTCCCGGCGGTTGGCTTGAATTGTGCGGGAATAGCGGGCACGGAGCATCGGGGCCATTGGCCAAGCTATAAGCGGTGCCAGGAGGAAGCTCAAGATAACGACGGCAGGGAGTAGAATGGATGCCTGAGCCGACAAGGCGGGCGTCGCCAAGACTGTGGTTGCCCCGACGCCGAATAAGACTGTGCTCACGAGCATGCACAATAACAGGGTAATTGAAAGCCGGGTCGACATGGGGTGCCTCCTTATGTTGGGCGCTGGCATCTGAACGTGCCGTCGGTCGAAATGTTCCTGGAGCGTTCGACGATGGCGCTGATATGCATCCCATTTGGAACACGGCATTGTGGAATGTGAGGGCATAATGGCGGTGCAGACTTGACGGGGCGCGCCTCCCGGCCTTGGGTGCGTTCATGATTGAGGGTGAAGTAGCGTATCGCAAGTTGATGGGTCGCTTAACTGGCGTTGCGGCGGTTTTGGCGGTCGCGGTCGCGGCGGCAGTTTCGGGCTGCGGCAGCATCATGCCACGCGTGGCCGTGCCACTGACAGCTCATCAAAACGTGGTCGTCGAGGGCTTTAGCGACATCCGCTTTCGCGGTGATGTGCTGACGGCGCAGGCAACCTCCATGATCGAACGGCAGTATCAGCAGATTGCGCGCACCAGCAGCGGCGCTGGGCGGCGGACTTCGGCGGATTTTCTGGCGATCTCGGGCGGTGGCTCGGACGGGGCATTTTCGGCAGGCTTTCTCAACGGATGGACGGCGGCTGGAACGCGCCCCGCGTTTGAGATCGTGACCGGGGTGAGTACCGGGGCGCTGGCTGCGCCATTCGCGTTTTTGGGGGCCGAATACGACGGGGCGTTGCGCCGGATTTATACCGAGATTTCCGACAAGGACGTTTACACGAGCAATGGGCCGCTTGGCGTGCTGGGTGAGAGCCTGCTGGACACCTCGCCGCTGCGGAAAATCGTCGAAGCCGAGTTGACCGATGAGATGCTGGATAAGATCGCGGCCGAGTACGAGATGGGACGGCGGCTGCTGATCCAGACGACGGATATTGAGCGGCAGGTTCCCTACATTTGGAATATCACGCGAATTGCGTCGCAAAAGAGCAGCGACCGGCGGCGACTGATTGCGGATGTGCTCATGGCTTCGGCGGCGATCCCCGGCGTGTTTCCGCCGGTCCGGATCAACGTCAACGTCGACGGGCACGCAATCGAGGAATTGCACGTGGACGGGGGCGTCGCCGCGCAGGTGTTCTTCGCCCCGCCGGGGTTGGATCTGGCGCGGCTTGAAACACGCTATTTCGGCAAGCCGCGTGACCAGCGTCTGGTGTTGATCCGCAATGGCAAGCTGACGCCTGAAACCAAGGCGACTGAGCCGACGACGCTGTCTCTAGGTGCGCGAGCGGTCTCGACACTAATCAAGTTTCAATCGCTGCAAGACATCAGCAAAATACGCAGCGCATTCGCGCGGCCCGGATCACATTTCAAGGTAGCTTCAATCCCTGAGAAATTCACCGTCGTGCCAACAGGCTTGTTCGATAAGGATTATATGAAGGCGTTGTATAAGGAAGGGTACAAGACCGGTATCCACCAGGGTCGGCATTCAGGCAGGGCCGCACAGCAGTAGGCGGCGGGGTGGCCGGTCCACTTCCTCACATTGCGACGGTCAAGGTTCGCCGGACGGCGTCGCGCCATGCCGCAAGCTTGCGGGCACGTTCGCTAGGGTCCATGCCCGGCGTGAACCGGCGATCGAGCGCCCAACGCTTGGCGAATTCACGGGGCTCGGGATAAAGGCCCGCTTGCAGGCCCGCCAGATAGGCCCCACCAAGGGCGGTACTTTCGAGGGCGGCGGGCCGGTCAATGGGCGCCCCGATCAGATCGGCCAGCCGCTGCATGGTCCAGTCGGAGGCGGCCATTCCGCCGTCCACCCGCAATACGGTCGTGCCAGCCTTCCCCCAGTCGCCGCGCATGGCGTCGAGGAGGTCGGCGGTCTGGAAGCACACGCTTTCGAGCGCCGCCCGTGCAAGCTCGTTGGGCCCAGTCGCTCGTGTGAGGCCGTAGAGTGCCCCGCGCGCGGCGGCATCCCAATGGGGTGCTCCAAGACCAACAAAGGCCGGCACCAGAATGACCTCCTGATTTGGATCGGCGCGAGCGGCCATCGGTCCGCTTTCATCGGCGGATTTCAGAATGCCAAGCCCATCGCGCAGCCATTGCACCGCCGCGCCCGCAATAAAAATAGCTCCCTCCAGGGCATAGGTTCGTTGGCCACCGATCTGATAGGCGATGGTCGTCAAAAGTCGGTGCTTGGACGCTACGGCATCGGTGCCGGTATTGAGCAGCGCAAAGCAGCCGGTTCCATAGGTCGACTTCATCATGCCGGGGTCAAAGCAGGCCTGCCCCACGGTTGCTGCCTGCTGATCGCCCGCGATTGCGCGAATGGGCACGGCGGCACCGAACACACTCGTATCGGTCAGTCCGAATTCGCCCGAGGAGTCGTGCACCTGCGCGAGCATGGCGCGGGGCACACCCAACAGCGAAAGCATGTCATCGTCCCATTCCCCGCTGTGGATGTTCAGCAGCATCGTGCGAGAGGCGTTTGTTGCGTCGGTGGCGTGCACGCGCCCTGCGGTCAGACGCCACAATAAAAAACTGTCGACGGTACCGAAGGCTAACTCGCCACGCGCAGCCCGCTCTGCGGCACCGGGAACAGCGTCTAGTATCCAAGCCACTTTGGTGCCGGAAAAGTAGGGATCGAGCAGCAAGCCGGTCGCGCGATTGACCATCGGTTCATGGCCTTCGCTCTTGAGGCGGGCACATAGGCTGGACGTGCGCCGGTCCTGCCAGACGATGGCGTTGTAGAGCGGTCGGCCAGTGGAGCGCTCCCAGACGATGGCCGTCTCGCGTTGATTGGTGATGCCGATTCCGGCCAAATCCTTTGGCTCGATGCCGGCCCGTTTCAGCGCCATGCGGCAGGTCTCAAGGACTGAACGCCACAGATCTTCCGGGTCGTGTTCAACCCTTCCAGAAGCTGGAAAGTGCTGCGGGAACTCCTGCTGACTGGTGCCGATGGGCCTCAAGGCGGCATCGAAAACGATGGCGCGCGACGATGTCGTGCCCTGATCGATGGTGAGAATGTATGATCCCATAGGCCGATCCCCTGCTCGGTGCGTTACGCGCGATGACTGGTTGTCAGCCTAAGCTACTTGCGCGGCGACCAGATCCCCGATTGCCAGCGACGATGTCAGTCCAGGCGACTCGATGCCATACAAGTTGACGAGCCCGGCAATACCGTGGTCGCGCTTGGTATGAATGAGGAAGTCCGTATCGTGGGGACTGGCGCGGGCAATCTTAGGCCGGATGCCGCAATACTCGGGCTGTAACGCACCGTCTGGTAGTCCTGGCCAGTAGCGACGAATGGCTTCGGCGAAGATGGGTGCCCGCGACGGGTCCACCCGGTAGTCAATCGAATCGACCCATTCGACGTCGGGTCCAAAGCGGATGCGGCCGTTCAAATCGCAAGTGGCATGCAGTCCCGAGGAGCCCAGAACAGGCAGCGGATACACGAGTTTCTTGAAAGGCTGACTTCCCATAAGACTGAAGTAGTTGCCCTTGGCGAGGACTTGCGGCGGAATCGTCGCTGGATCGAGCCCGGTAAGGCCGCGCGCCAGGGTTTGCGCGCCAAGCCCTGCCGCATTGACCAGAGTCCGGCAGCCGATCCGCATCGGGGCGGCTCCGCCAACGTCAAGCGCGAACCCGCCATCTATCGCGGCTCCACCCGTCACCGGCGCATTGACAACGAGGGTCGCACCCGCAGCCTCTGCGTCGCCCAGCAAGGCATAGAGATATTGATGGACGTCGAGTATTCCTGTGTCCGGCGACAGCAACGCTGCCACGCAGAAAACTTCCGGCTCGATCGCTTTGGCCTCGCGCGCTGTCAGCATCTGCAGACCGGTGACGCCGTTCTGGCGGGCAACCTCGACAAGCTCGTGGAGTTGACCCACCTGAGCGTCTTCAGTCGCCACGATGAGCTTGCCGCAGCGTTTGTGGGGGATGGCGCGCTCGGCGGCATAGGCATAAAGCTGATCCCGGCCGGTTACGCACAACCGGGCTTTAAGGCTGCCTGGTTTGTAATAGATGCCCGCATGGATCACGCCGCTGTTGCGCGACGAGGTGGCGGTGCCAATCGCGTTGGCGGATTCCAAGATCAGGACATCGCGCCCGCGCAACGCCAAAGCGCGGGCAACCGCGAGCCCCACCACGCCTGCTCCCACGACGATTGTATCGACTAGTTCCATGGTGACCTTCTACCAGCCAGCAGGTGTCTTGACCCGTTAGTCGCCGACCTGCGGCCGAGTGTAATTTCTTGCCGTAACGGCTTGGTGTTTCGGCAAGCGGCTCACCCGCGGCCGGGGTCGTATTTGTGGGTTTGGCGCCATTCGGAGAAAAAGTAAGAGAGGCTGTCGTCGATTGTCGGGGGCATGACGATGCGGATGGCGGCCAACCCATCGCCGGTAACGCCGCTGCCCGCATTGCGGACGCCTTTGCCTTTGAGGCGGAAGATCTGACCGGAGTTGGTGCCTTTGGGAAGGTTGAGCTGAACCCGGCCCTGGACGGTTGCGACCTCGATTTTACCGCCTAGGATTGCTTCGTCGAGGGTAACGGGGACTTCGAAGGCAACATCGTCGCCGACGCGCTTGAAATTTGGGTGGGGCCGAACCTTGATTTCGACGAGGGCGTCGCCGCGTTCGATGGCACCCGTGCCGCCTTTACCCTTGAGGCGGAGGATCTGGCCGTCCTGGACGCCTTCGGGGACGGAAAGGTCGAGCACGCCGCCTTCGGGAAGAGTGACGCGTTTTTTGGCGCCAGTGACGGCTTCCAGAAAGTCGACATCGAGGCTGTAGCGGACGTCCTGACCGCGTCCGTTGTTGCGGCCGCCGCCGAACATGTCGGTGAACACGTCGGCGAAGGCGAAGTCATCCATGCCGCCGCGACCGGCGTTGCTGGAGCGGCTAGGGCGGCCGGAGCGTGCCGCGTAGGCGGGTTCACCGTTGGCGTCGATCTCGCCGCGGTCGTATTGGCGGCGACGGACGGGATCAGACAGGATGTCGTTGGCGGACGCGATGCGCTTGAACTGTTCTTCGGCCTTCTTGCCGGGATTAAGATCGGGGTGATGCTCTTTGGCGAGTTTTCGGTACGCCTTGCGAATATCGTCGTCCGAAGCGATGCGGCTGACGCCCAAAGTGCTGTAGAGATCGTCAGCCATTGAATACTTCGACCCTTTGCCGGTTAGGCGAAAACTGAGGCGGCTATAACGAAGCCGGATCTGCGTCGTGATGCAAACGTGCAGCTGTTGCTTCGAGCCGTTACTTGTACCTCGAGCTGTTACTTGGTGAACAAGATTTCGCTGGTCCGGTCCAACAATTGTGCGAGCGATTCGAGCCGCCGCCGGAGCCGTTCGCCGTCGAGACCGGCGTAGGATGGCGGTAGAGTGAGAACAACGCGGCCCGGTTCATAGCTCAATGGCGTCTCGTCGATCACGCCAGCAACGCCGATTGATAGCATATGTGCGACGCGGATGGCAGCGCCAACGATGCGGGCGCGTTTTTGTAGGCGTTTGCCTAC
>JANOVN010000340.1:0-2741 GCA_031417455.1 Hyphomicrobiaceae bacterium
GTACGCATGGTGAGCTGCGTGCCCGGTTCACCGATCGACTGAGCAGCGATGACGCCGACAGCTTCCCCGATGTTGACCGGCGTACCGCGTGCAAGGTCGCGGCCATAGCACTTGCCGCAAACGCCTACGACCGTTTCGCACGTCAGTACGGAGCGGATGCGGACTTCCTGCACCTGCGCCTTGTCCATCGCCTCGGCATGCTTTTCTTCGATCAGCTTGCCGTTCTCGATCAGGATCTTGCCGGTCGCTGGATCGATGACATCCTCGGCAGCCGTACGGCCAAGCACACGGCCCGACAGCGCGACGACGACGTTACCGGCGTCAACGACGGCCTGAACCTTGATCCCTGCATCCGTTCCGCAATCTTCTTCCGAGATGATGGCATCCTGGGCAACGTCGACCAGACGGCGCGTCAAGTAACCCGAGTTCGCAGTCTTCAACGCGGTATCGGCAAGACCCTTGCGGGCGCCGTGGGTCGAGTTGAAGTATTCCAGAACCGACAAACCCTCTTTGAAGTTCGAGATGATCGGCGTCTCGATGATTTCGCCTGAAGGCTTGGTCATCAGGCCGCGCATGGCAGCAAGCTGACGCATCTGGGTCGGCGACCCGCGAGCACCAGAGTGCGACATCATGTAAACCGAGTTGATCGGCTTCTCGCGTCCCGTCGCCTTGTCGATGTGAATCGACGAAATACGCTCCATCATCTCTTTCGAGATCTGATCCGTGCACTTCGACCAAGCGTCCACCACCTTGTTGTACTTCTCAAGGCGCGTGATGAGGCCGTCGTTGTACTGCTGCTCGAATTCGCGCACCAGCTCGGCGGCTGCTGCAACGCGCTTCGGCTTCGTTTCAGGGATCTGCATATCGTCCTTGCCAAACGAGATGCCGGCCTTGAACGCGTGGTGGAAGCCCGCCGCCATGATGCGGTCGCAGAAGATCACCGTCTCCTTCTGACCGCAGTTACGGTACACGGCATCGATCATCCCGGAGATGTTCTTCTTGGTCAGCAACTGGTTGACCAGACTGAACTTCACGCCCGGCTGACGTGGCAGCAATTCGCCGAGAATCATCCGGCCCGGCGTCGTCTCATGAAGTTCGATCAGCTCCTCGCCGTTCGTATCGACCGCGCGGAAGCGGCCCTTGATCTTGGCGTGTAGCGTGACGATTCCGGCTTCGAGCGCGTGGCGCATTTCCGAAACCGACCCGAACGACATGCCTTCGCCGGGTTCCTTTTCGCGCGTCAGCGACAGGTAGTACAGGCCGAGCACGATGTCTTGCGACGGCACGATGATCGGCAACCCGTTGGCGGGGTGCAGAATGTTGTTCGTCGACATCATCAGCACGCGCGCTTCAAGCTGCGCTTCGAGCGACAACGGCACGTGGACGGCCATCTGGTCGCCGTCGAAGTCGGCGTTGAACGCCGAGCACACGAGCGGATGCAGCTGGATCGCCTTGCCTTCAATCAGAATCGGCTCGAACGCCTGGATGCCCAAACGATGCAAGGTCGGCGCGCGGTTGAGCAGGATCGGGTGTTCGCGGATAACTTCGTCGAGGACATCCCAAACTTCCGGCTTTTCCTTTTCGACCAGCTTCTTCGCCTGCTTGACGGTCGCAGCCTGTCCCAGCGTCTGGAGACGCGCGTAGATGAACGGCTTGAACAGTTCGAGCGCCATCTTCTTGGGCAACCCGCACTGGTGCAGCTTCAGTTCGGGACCGACGACGATGACCGAACGGCCCGAGTAGTCGACGCGCTTGCCAAGCAGGTTCTGACGGAACCGGCCCTGCTTACCCTTGAGCATATCGGCAAGCGACTTCAGCGGACGCTTGTTGGCGCCCGTGATGACGCGACCACGGCGGCCGTTGTCGAACAGCGCGTCAACCGCTTCCTGCAGCATACGCTTTTCGTTGCGAATGATGATGTCTGGCGCGCGCAACTCCATCAGCCGCTTGAGGCGGTTGTTACGGTTGATCACGCGGCGGTAGAGATCGTTCAAGTCCGACGTCGCAAAGCGCCCGCCATCAAGCGGCACGAGCGGACGAAGCTCTGGTGGAATGACCGGCACCTGGGTCAGGATCATCCACTCGGGCCGGTTGCCCGACTCGATGAACGCTTCGACGACCTTCAGCCGTTTGCCGAGCTTCTTCGGCTTCAATTCAGTTGTCGCTTCAGAAATTTCCTGGCGCAACTGATCCTTGATCTTGGGCAGGTCCATGCCGGCCAGAATTTCGCGGATTGCTTCCGCGCCGATCCCGGCCGTAAAGTCTTGACCATGCTCTTCGACGGCTGCGTTGTACTGCTCTTCCGTCAGCAGCTGGCGCTCTTTGAACGGCGTAACGCCCGGCTCGATCACGATATAGTTTTCAAAGTACAGCACGCGCTCAAGGTCCTTGAGACCCATATCGAGCAGCTGGCCGATGCGCGATGGCAGCGACTTCAAGAACCAAATGTGCGCAACAGGTGCCGCCAGATCGATGTGGCCCATGCGCTCGCGGCGCACCTTGGCCAACGTCACTTCGACGCCGCACTTTTCGCAGATGAGGCCCTTGTACTTCATCCGCTTGTACTTGCCGCACAAGCACTCGTAATCCTTGATCGGACCAAAAATGCGGGCGCAGAACAGTCCATCCCGCTCGGGCTTGAAGGTCCGGTAGTTGATGGTCTCTGGCTTTTTAATTTCGCCAAACGACCACGACAGAATGTCTTGCGGGCTCGCGATCGAGATCTTGATCTGATCGAACGT
>JANOVN010000341.1:0-8092 GCA_031417455.1 Hyphomicrobiaceae bacterium
GCCGTCGACGTTCTCAAGACCGCCAAACGCCCGCTCATCGTTATCGGCAAAGGTGCCGCTTACGCGCAGGCCGACGATGAAGTCCGCGCCCTCGTCGAAAAGAGCGGCATCCCTTACATCGCGATGAGCATGGCCTAGGGTCTGCTGCCCGATACCCATCCCCAGTGCGCGGGTGCTGCCCGCTCGCTCGTCCTTCAGGAAGCCGACGTCGTCTTGCTGGTTGGTGCCCGTCTGAACTGGCTGCTGTCGCACGGCAAAGGCAAGACCTGGGGTGCCCCCGGCTCTAAGAAGTTCATCCAAATCGACATCGAGCCGAAGGAAATGGACAGCAACGTCGAAATCGTTGCGCCAATCGTTGGCGACATCGGCTCGTGCGTTTCGGCGCTTCTCGCAAGCCTTGGCAGCGACTGGCAGGTGCCCTCGACCGACTGGACGACTAAGATCGTGTCCAAGCGTGATGCCAATGTTGCTAAGATGGCATCCAAGCTGATGAAGAACTCATCGCCGATGGATTTCCATAGTGCGCTGGGCGTGTTGAAGACGATCATCAAGAACCGTCCCGACGCGATCCTCGTCAACGAAGGCGCCAACACGCTCGACCTCGCCCGTGGCATCATCGACATGTACAAGCCGCGCAAACGCTTGGATGTCGGCACCTGGGGCATCATGGGCATCGGCATGGGCTTTGCCGTTGCGGCAGCCGTCGAAACTGGTCATCCCGTCCTGGCGGTTGAAGGTGACAGCGCCTTTGGCTTCTCCGGCATGGAAGTCGAAACGATCTGCCGCTACAACCTGCCGGTCTGCATTGTCGTGTTCAACAACAACGGTATCTACCGCGGCACCGACAAGAACTCCTCCGGCAGCTCAGATGTTGCAACGACGGTGTTCGTCGAAAACGCGCGCTACGACAAGATGATGGAAGCCTTCGGCGGCGTTGGCGTTAACGTCACGACCCCCGACGAACTGGGTCGCGCCGTGAATGCCGCAATGGACTCTGGCCGCCCCACGCTGATCAACGCCGTGATCGACCCTTCGGCCGGCACCGAAAGCGGCAACATCGGCAGCCTCAATCCGACAAGCACAATTAGCAAAACCTGAAGCAATCACCCATTCAATCATCTCATCCTCTACACGGAGCATTCCATGACTAAAGCTCTTGATGGCATCAAGATTATCGACTTCACGCACGTCCAGGCCGGTCCCGCATGCACGCAATTGCTGGCATGGTTTGGCGCTGACGTGATCAAGGTTGAGCGCCCGGGTTCGGGTGACGTCACCCGCAGCCAACTGCGCGACATCCCCAACGTCGACGCGCTCTACTTCACGATGTTGAACTCCAACAAGCGTTCGCTGACGCTCGACACGAAGAAGCCAGAGGGCAAGGAAGTCCTCGAAAAGATGATCCGCGTTTCCGACGTGATGGTTGAAAACTTCGGCCCTGGCGCCCTCGACCGGATGGGCTTCACCTGGGAACACATCATGGAATTAAACCCCAAGATGATCCTCGCCTCGGTCAAGGGCTTCAGCGACGGCCACCATTACGACGATCTCAAGGTCTATGAGAACGTCGCTCAGTGCGCCGGCGGTGCCGCCTCTACGACTGGCTTCTGGGACGGTCCGCCGACCATCAGCGCTGCAGCTCTTGGCGACAGCAACACCGGGATGCATCTCGCCATCGGCATTCTGACCGCACTGCGTCAGCGCGACAAGACCGGCAAAGGTCAGCGCGTCGCCGTGTCGATGCAGGACAGCGTGCTGAATCTGTGCCGCGTGAAGCTGCGCGATCAGCAGCGCCTCGACAAACTGGGCTATCTCGAAGAATATCCGCAGTACCCTCACGGCACGTTCAGCGATGTCGTGCCTCGCGGCGGTAACGCTGGCGGCGGCGGTCAACCGGGCTGGGTCTTGAAATGCAAGGGCTGGGAAACCGACCCCAACGCCTACATCTACTTCACCATCCAGGGCCATGCTTGGGGTCCCATCGCCGACGCGATCGGCAAACCCGAGTGGAAAACCGATCCTGCTTACATGACGGCTGCCGCACGTCAGCCCCACATCACCGAAATCTTTGCCACCATCGAAGAATGGCTCAAAGACAAGACGAAGTTTGAAGCCGTCGATGTCTTACGCAAGTTCGACATCCCGTGCGCCCCTGTACTGACGATGAAGGAACTCTCAAACGATCCTTCGCTTCGCGCGAGCGGCACGATTACCGAAGTCGATCACAAGGAACGCGGCAAGTACTTGACCGTCGGTTCGCCGATCAAGTTCTCCGACATGAAGGTCGAAATCACCGGTTCGCCGCTGCTTGGCGAACACACCGATGAAGTCTTGGCCGAACTGGGTTACGATAAGTCGAAGATCCAAGCGCTTCACACGAGCAAAGCCGTCTAAGATGAGCCAGCGATAGTTTCCTCCGGCCTGACTGGGCGGCGCTCGCAAAGCGTCGCCCTTTTTCATTTTTGAACGACAACTCAAGGAACAGGCCGCCATGACCAATCCCGATCTCGCGCAACTGGTGGCAGCCGTCGGCGATGCCATCGTCGTCAGCGACGCCCAGGGTCGTATTACGCTTTGGAACCCCGGTGCAGAGCGCATCTTCGGCTTCACGCAGGCCGAAGCGATGGGCCAATCTCTCGACATCATCATCCCAGAGCGCCAGCGCGAACGTCACTGGGAGGGCTTCAGCAAGACCATGGAAACCGGCGTCACGCGGTATGGCGCCGACGTGCTGCGCGTACCCGCCATCAACAAGGCCGGTGAGCCGCTGTCGATCTCGTTCACTGTCGGGATGCTCTTTAAGCCCGATGGCAAAGTCGACTCGATCGCCGCCGTGTTGCGCGACGAGACCCGCAAGTTTCATCAAGACAAAGCGCTGCGCGCGCGTCTACGAGACCTCGAAGCACAAGTCGGCAGCCAGCCACCTGAATTGTTTCCCGCCTCACCGTCCACCGATGCCCCAGCCTCAGAAGGTGGCTGCCCAGTGAAACACGACTAAGGACACCTCACTAGCCTGGCGGACGCACGCTCATCAACTCCGCCAGCCGTGCGAAGTTGGCGATGGTCAATTGCTCGGCGCGGAGTTGGGGATCAATCCCTGCCTCGCGCAGCAACAACTCAGGCATCGGCGTCAGGGATTTTAGGCTCTGCCGCAGCATCTTGCGGCGCTGACCAAAGGCTGCCGCTGTCACACGCCCCAACATCTTTGCCGACCCCGCAGGCAGCGGATCCTCCCGCGGGGTAAAATGTACAACCGCCGACGATACCTTGGGGGGCGGCGTAAACGCCTCAGGCTTGAGGTTCAGCACAATCTTGGGCACCGTGCGCCACTGCGCCAATACCGACAGCCGCCCATAAGCCTTGCTGCCGGGCGCTGCCACGATCCGCTCTGCAACCTCCTTTTGGAACATGAGCACCATGGCCGAATACCACGGCGGCCACGGTTCGCATTCAAGCCACCCGGCCAAAAGCAAACTAGCCACGCCATAAGGCAAGTTCGCCGCAATGATTGCCTTGCCCTCGCGGTCTGCGGTCAAGGCTTGCCAGTCGGCCTCTAGCGCGTCGCCCTCATGGACCCGCAGCTGCCCCGGATAGCGCGCTGAAATCTCGGCAAGTGCTGGTAGGCACCGCTGATCGCGTTCGACCGCTACAACACGGGCCGCGCCTTCAATCAACAGCCCGCGCGTCAATCCCCCGGGTCCTGGTCCGACCTCGACGACGGTCTTGCCCTTGAGGTCGCCACAGGCGCGTGCAATGCGCCGGGTCAGGTTGAGATCGAGAATGAAATTCTGACCGAGGCTCTTCTTGGCATCGAGGCCATGGGTCGCGATCACCTCGCGCAGAGGCTTGAGGCCATCGGGGCTTGCGCCGTGGGCAATGGCAGATTGGCTGGCAGCCATCATAGGTTCGTCGGTCATATCGCGGCGGACGCTAAAGCGCTTCCCCCCAAGTGTGAAGCGGTTTTCACAGCGTCGCGTTCGCTCGCGCATTAGCCATGTCTTTAGCCATCAGCAGGGCCTGGATCAGGCTTTCAGGAGACGCCTTGCCTGTCCCGGCAATATCGAAGGCCGTGCCATGGTCCGGCGACGTCCGCACAAACGGCAAACCGAGCGTGACATTGACCCCGCTGTCAAACGCGAGCGTCTTAATGGGGATTAACGCCTGATCGTGGTACATGGCGACCACCGCATCGTACGTCTGGCGAGCGGCGGCATGAAACAGCGTGTCGGCGGAATGAGGGCCAGTCACATCGTGGCCCAGCGCCTTAAGGTCGGCGATGACAGGAGCGATGACGTCGCGATCTTCCCGCCCGATGCTGCCGTTCTCGCCCGCATGGGGGTTGAGCCCTGTCACAGCAACGCGGGGGCTTGCAATCCCAAAATCGTTGCGTAGAGAAGCCAGCGCAATCGTTATCGTTTGCCTGAGCAGTTCGGCGGTCAGCGCCTTGGGCACATCGGCTAATGGAATGTGGATGGTGGCTGGCACAACCTTGAGCATGTCGCAAGCAAGCATCATCACGGCCGTAATCGCGCGGCCGTCGCCGGCAGCTGCTTGCGCAAGGTGCGCCAGATATTCGGTGTGGCCAGGGTGCTTGAAGCCGGCTTCGTAGAGCACGCTCTTGGCTATTGGGCAGGTTACGAGCGCCGCAGCCGTTCCATATTGGACAGCACGAACAGCATCATCAATGGCGGCGATCGTGGCCTTGGCGTTGCGCGCTTGGGGACGGCCTGCGACCACATCGAAGCAGGGCGTCACCGGGACGACGGGCAAAGCGTCTGCAAACACTGCTGCAGCATCGCCCGGCTCGTCGATGGTTTTGACCGGTACGGCCCATTCCAACTGCGCCGCACGAGCGCAAAACACGGCGGGGTCACCGAACGTCGCAAACACCGGCAACACGCGCTGTTTGCGTACCATCCAGGCGGCCAGCGTGATGTCTGGGCCGATCCCGGCGGAATCGCCCATGGTGACCGCCAGTGGCGCCAATGGCGGCATCACCGGTACTCGATCAGCGCATCCTGGCGGAGGTTTTGCAGGTGTCGCTTGGCCAGCAATTCAAATTCCTTCTGGCGCAGTTCTTCCTGAGCCGCTGTCCGCTTCTGTTCGTCGGCCTTGATTGTCTGACGTGCGCAAACCGCATACAGCTCGACGCCTCCCGTCCCCACCGTCGGCGGTATCATCTCGCCGTCTTTGGCACTGAGCAGAAGGCTCTTGGTTGGTTCGGTCAACGATGACGGCTTGCGTTGGCCCATGTCGTCATACTTGGCATTCGTAACACTCCCGGCGAGGGAAGCCATGGACTTGCAGTCCTTGAACTTGCTGCGGATACCCTCGGCCTCCGCCATGCGCTGGGCCACGAGCTTCTGGTTGATCTTTTCTGGGATCGCGAGCGTTACGCGCTGGACCTGCAACTCGACTTGATCTTCGCCCGCCGGTCCCTGGGACACGATCCGGTCCACGTCGCGTTCGGTAATCGCAATCTGATGACCGAATTTGCGGCGAATGACATCGTTCCAAGACAGCATGGCACGGAAACGCGCACGCATGCCGTCAATGTCAGCCCCCATTCCCGCGAGGTTTTGAGCGAACTGCGCTTCCGTCACCTTGTTCTTCTCGGCCAAGCTGCGAACAATTTTGGACACATCCTCATCGGACGCCACCACGTTGAGTTTTTTGGCTTCCTGAAGCTTCAGGCGTTCGTCGATCAGCTCATCGAGAGCACCCTTCTTAAGCGTCGGCAGGACACTCGCCCGCGCGCCTTCCACGGCCTGCTTCTGCAGGTTGATGGCGAATTGCTTTTTGCGCTCTTCGAACGCCGCGATGACCTGCTCGCGCGACTTACCTGGGTTGGCCTTGATGACCTCCCCGAGAATGGCCTTCAGCTTTTCGCTCGTGCTCGGATCCTGGAGCATGCGCTTGAAGCTCGCCTGCGCTTTCTCGCCGATGTTTGCCCCTAATCCCATGATGCGCTGGCGCTGTTCGATCTCATAGCCGGTGATGGGTTCGTCGTTCACAAGCACCGCGATCGACAGCCCTTTGGTCTCGCTGGACTTGATGGCAGCTGTTTCGCTCTTGACCGCGGTTTTCACTGGTTGGGGCTTGGGCTTGGCTGTCGCAGCCTTTGGGGCTAACGCTGCTGGCGCTTTAGTTGGCGCGGTCGCTGGAGCAACAGGCGCCTGCGGAGGCGCCACGACGGGTTCGCCTGGCGCCACACCCTGGGGCCGTGCATTGATCGAGTTGAAGGATGGAAACTTCATCGGCGATTCCTGGGCCGCAACGGCGCTTGCCAGAAAAACCGGCAAGGCTGCGGCGGGGAGGAGAATGCGCGGAAATTGTTTCATGTGCGAATGCGGGCTCTTGGCTGGCCGGACCGGGTCAATCAAACATCGGGCACCTAAAAGCCCGCCGTCTGATTCACCGTTCGCCGGCGCGATGTCGTCGCGACGTACCGTCGGTCTGCTCGAAGGAACAATGCGAATTCCAGCTACAACAAGCTAGCGCCACGCGTGTTCAGTCACCGAATCTTACGTCGACACGGTGTACCAGCCGAACAGCCAAACGACAGGAAGGCAATCCTCAAGGCGCGCCGAACCAACGAACTATATCGGTTATCCACATCAACCGTGGCGCAGGCATGGCAATTTCTCTGAGAAACCATCCGCGAAGTCATTCCCTGTCGGGCGGCGCTACTGTTTGATGGCCGGTGTTCCCGCGTCGCCAAACGTGTGATCAAGCACGCTGGTTTTATAGTTCAATCCACCAAGGTTCTTCAACTCGAAGCGAACCATCACGGAACGGTCGTTTGTCAGACCCAGCGCAGAATTCGTGATGAAGGTTTCCTGATAGGTTGTCGTCAAGACAAAGCAGTCGTCGGCATATTTCAGGGCGATGCTGTCTGTCAGAATGCTCTTGGCATCGATATCAAACCGCATGGCGCCGATCACGCTCCACCGGTCGGTCAGCTTGAGTCCGAGAGTCGCCGTGACATCGGACTGAGCCTTGTTGATCCCGAGCAACGGGTCTGCCGCTGCATAGGTGTAGACCGCAGATGCCATGATGGGTCCGTAGTTCACCGAGGCGAAGAGATCCTCCCGGCGGACACCTAAGTCCTGCTCGTCAAACCGCGTCTGCGACAGGAGCCGGAAAATGCTGTTGGGCGCGAAATACGCACCAAGGACATAGTCCGAGCGATCATTCTGCAGCCCGCTCGATGGCGAAAACAGGTATCGCGATGTCGGGACGCCCGAGACGATGTCAGTCACCTGACCAGGACTTGAGTATGCGTTCTCACCCGACAGCTGATAGTGCTGGCCGGCTAAGAAGCGCGCATAGCCGCCTTGGTTGGATTGGAATGTATACTGGATTCCAGCGTTAACTCGGGTTCCCGTTTCAACCCGGTCGGTCCCAGAGAACTTTTGAATTTCAAACAGATTGGTGTCGTCGAACACGACGCTGCGCGCATCTTCGTTAGGGAGCGCGCGCTGGCTGACCTTGGCTTGAGAATATAAGACCTGACCGATTGGCTCGATGGTGTGGGACGCGCCCAGACCGCTGGCGATCCAGGGATAGCTGACCGTCACGCCACCGGTTGCAAGACCGCGGACGACCGTTTCGTCCGTGATCGTAGCCCCCGACTGTGGATTGATTGCGTTGTCGAGATAATAAGCGTCGCCGCGAACGCTTCCAAATGGCGTGTAGGTAATCCCAAGCCCGTCCGTCAACCGCCGCCGCCAAGACAACTCCGTCTTGGCGTGATTGTAGCTTTCGGTGCGCGTATTCGCGATTGCGTTATCACGCGAGAGGCTCAAGACGTTCGACTTCCACGCCAGTTCACCGCCCAGAATCGGATCAGCAAACACGTAATCGTAGTCGATGACGGGATGAACCTTCGATTCCGACGTCGCAGTGTCGGACAGAAGCAGACCACCGAATTGGTAGAACCGCATGCCGAAATAATTGCGCTCCGACTGCCCTTCGAGGAACGCGGTGTTCACGCGGTCCGTCACAAGCACGTTGTCGAGCTTGTAAAATCGGCGGAACGTATCGTCGCTCTCGACCGTCACATCCCAGCCAAATTTCCACCAGCTCGACA
>JANOVN010000342.1:0-5203 GCA_031417455.1 Hyphomicrobiaceae bacterium
AACCGGCACGGGGGGTTCGGTTGCGGGTGGTATTGGTGGGCTTGGTACGCCGGGATTGGGCGGTTCCGGGTTTGGATCGTCGGGCGGGTCGACGGTTGGCGTTGCGCCAGCGCCGGTTGCGGGCGGGGCCGATGCAGCCAAGACGGGCGATGCGGCGGCCGGTGGGGATGGCGCTTCGCTCACAACGGCGTCGATCGATACGTCGCGGACGGGCGGGAATTTACCGCCCGATGACCGGGCGTCGGGAATTTCGGTGGTGGCGGATGAGATCAAGAATTCGCTGATTATCACGGCGACGGCGCCGGAATATAAGCGCGTGAAGCAGGTGCTGGCCGGGGTCGATATCGAGGCCAATCAGATCTTGCTCGAGGCGACGATTGCCGAAGTGACCCTCACCGACAATTTGAAGTTTGGTGTGCGGGCTTTTATCGGTGGCGGGGGCAGCAATGCGACGTCAAACAGCGGGCTGCCGACCAGTCTCCTAGCGCTGCCGCTTGTCGGCAATCCCGCGGCAGCGGCGGGGTTTCAGTACTTCCTGAACGCGAAGAACTTGCAGGTCGTGCTGAACGCGTTGAGCGCGGTCACCGATGTGAATGTGGTGTCGTCGCCAAGCCTGATGGTGATGGAGAACAAGCGGGCGACGCTGCAGGTCGGGGACGAAGTGCCCATCCTCACGCAGACGGCCACAGGCATTGTTACGAACAATGCGCCGATCGTGAATTCGATTTCGTATCGCAGCACGGGGATCATTCTGGGAATTACGCCGCGACTGAGCGACGATGGGCGGGTGTTCCTCGATATCGAGCAGGAAGTCAGCAATGTTTCCAGCACGAACCCGACGACGGGGCCGACGATCTCGCAGCGGCGGGTGAAAACGACGGTGACCGTGAACGATGGCGAGACGATCGTGTTGGCTGGTCTGATGAGGGACAACGCGACACGGGATCGTGAGCAGGTGCCGTTGCTGGGCGATATTCCGTTTTTTGGTAACGCGTTTAAGAGCAAGGACGATACGATCAAGCGGACGGAATTGCTGATTTCGATCACGCCCCAGGTTATTCGGGATCGTCAGCAGATCGACGACGTGACGGCTGAATATCGCGATAACCTTAATTTTTCGACGCGACCGCAGCGGCGTGCGCCACCTGAGCATCGCGAGCAGCTCGACCGGCTGATCCGGTGATTGCTGAACGCAATCATATCGTGAGATAGTCGATTTGGTTTTTTAGACCGGCTATTTTTGTGGTGCTGGTTATGGGGTTGCTCACGCGGGGCTCCGATCGGGGTTTCGTTCTCATTGTGGTCATTTGGCTTGCGGCGCTGCTGGCGCTGCTGGCGGTTGGGTTTTCATCCGCCGTGCGGGCGAATTTGCGATTGACGTCGAGTGCCGTGCAAGGGGCCAAGGCCGAGGCACTGGCGGATGCGGGTGTCGAGTTGGCGGTCTTGTCGTTGATCGCGGGCGGTGCTGAGCGGCGGTTTCCCATCGATGGATCGTGGCGATGGTGCAGTATGCGCGGGCTGGGCGTGGCGGGTTTGCGGATCCAGGATACGGGCGGCCGGGTCAATCTCAATCTGGCCAGCGAGCGGATGTTGCAGGCGCTGTTCATCGGGTTGGGTGCCAGACTGGGGGCCGCCAGTACCATGAGTGACGCGATCCTCGACTATCGCGATGCCGACAGTATCAGGCGGCCGAATGGGGCGGAAAAGCCTGAATATCTGGCTGCCGGTCGCGCGCTGGGACCCAAGAACGCGCCGTTCGATACGGTGGAGGAATTGAACCAGGTGTTGGGCGTTGACCCGGCGCTGGTGGCGCTGGCAATGCCGCATCTCACCGTGCATTCGCAGACGGCGGGGCTGGATCCGCAGACAACGACGCGAGACCTCGCGGCGATTTTATCGCGCGGCGGCGAACAGTTGCCATCAAGGGTTGGGGCAGCGTTGGTACCGAGCGCCGGGATGCCAGCGGAGTTCGTCACCAGATCGCCTCAGAAGGTGTTCTGGGTGGCAAGTGAAGCGCGACTGGAGAATGGGGCGGTGTTCGTGCGCGAGGCGGTGGTCGAGCTGCAAGCGACGCGGACGGGGACACCGCTCTACAAGATGTGGAAGCGGGGGACTTCCGGGTTTGGGGAGGCTGTCGAGGTTGGGGTGGATGTGCCGCCGTGTTGAGGCAGTTGCTGAGATAAAGGTGATGTGGGTTGAATTTCAGGCGTTGCGTCGTCGGCGGTCGAATCAGGCTATGGATTTTGGATAAGTCGATCGGAGATTTGTCATGCGGCCAAGTGGGTTTCTCGTTTTGATGGCGATTTTTCTTGCCGCGACCGGCAGCGAGACGTTGGCCCGTCGGTTAACACCGGTGCCGCGCGTGGTTGACGTGCTGGATGCGCCGGAAGGCATCGGCTGCTATTTCGAGCGGGGGCGGACGTTTTGTTCGCGATATTGTTATATTGAGGCGGACGGGCACCGGTTCTGCCGCGAACGGGCGCGTGAGGCGCGACCGCAGGCCCCAGTCGAACAACTGCCGGTCATTAAACTGACGCCGATGAAGTGATTTCCTGTTTTGATCCACGTCCAAAAGCATAGGGCGACGGTGTAGCGCTTGCTCTCAATGGTCGACGTGTTTAAGTCGTTGCACGCGCTTGCGCATACCAGCCGGTAGACGTTTTGATTCTTCCGTTTCCCGGCTGCGGGCTGATATTCTCTCTGCTTTGCGAGCTGGTGATGTCTGCGTTCATGAATGGCTTTCACGGAGACGTAGACGGCATGGATTTTTCGGTGGCTAAGTTTCGGGCGGGATGGTCGGCTGCGCGGTTCGGCGTGGTAGCAGCCGGGTTGATTCTGACTGGCTGTTCGACGGATTCGTCTCATCTTTCGCAGCCCCCGGCTGCTCCCGCGACGGCTTCGATTACGCCGGTCACACGCAATTCCCTCTCAGACGTGCAAACGTCGACGTTGTCTGAGGCTCCCGCGTTCGCTGGCCGGTCAGGCGGCGGGCAAGCGATGAAAATCGGTTTGTTGTTGCCGCTGGGCGGGCTCGATCAGACGGCTCAGGTTGCCAAGGGCATGAAGCAGGCCGCTGAAATGGCGCTGTTTGAGGGCGAGCGGGCCAATATTCAGCTCATCGTGAAGGATGACAAGGGCACTGCCGAGGGAGCCAAGGCTGCTGCCGACGAAGCGATCAGAGAGGGCGCGGAAATCGTGCTCGGGCCGTTGTTTTCGCGCGCCGTGCCGGGCGCTGCGGCGGCGACGCGGGCGGCCAATATTCCATTGCTGACGTTTTCGAATGACCGGCAGGTCGCCGGGCCTGGCGTGTATGTGATCGGGTTTTCGCCGGAGCAGGATGCGCACAGCATCGTTGCCTATGCCGGGCGGCAGAACAAGCAACGGTATGCGGCGCTATTGCCCGATGACGGCTACGGGCAGGTGATTGGCGCGGCGTTCCGTGATGCGGTTGCCAAGAGCGGCGGCACGGTGGTGGCGAGCGAGACCTATCCGGCTGGTGCGAATGCGATGATTGGGCCATCGCGGCGAATCGTGGAAGCAATCCGCTCGGGCGAGGGGAATGGCGCGGGGGTTGATGCGGTGTTCGTGCCGGGCGGGCAGGACGTGCTGCCGCAGCTCGGGCCGTTGCTCGCACATGCCGGGTTCAATTCCGGTCGGGTGAAGCTGCTCGGGTCTGGGGCGTGGGAATTCGCCAACATCGGCAGCAACGACATGTTTGTTGGCGGGTGGTATCCTGGGCCAGATCCGCAGGGCTGGCGGACGTTCACGGGCCGGTTCATCAAGTCGTTCGGCATGCCGCCGCCGCGAATGGCCAGCGTGGCGTTCGACGCCGTGACGCTTGCGGTGTCCCTCTCGGCAGAGCCGGTCGGGCAACGGTTTACGACGGCCAACCTCACGCGGCCGTCCGGGTTTGCCGGGGTTGACGGGACCATCCGGTTCCAGGCCAACGGGATTGCCGAGCGCGAGCTTGCCATCTTGGAAGTGCAGAAGATCGGGGCTATCGTACTGGAGCCGGGTTCTAGCGCACTGCAAGGAGCGAAGGTCTCCACGGTTGCCCCGCTGCGGGTGAACTGAGTGGCTAACTTCTGATCGGCGTAAGCGCGTATGATTACTATCCTGACGATCATCGCGCCCATTTTCGGTATCATTGCCATCGGGTATCTGTCGGGGCGGACGGGTTATCTCTCGGAGGCTGCCGCGCGCGGGATCGGCGATTTCGCGTTCAACATCACGATCCCGGCGCTGCTGTTTCGCACCATCGTGCTGGCCAAGTTCGGCGAAGTCGCGCCGCTCGGCATTCTTGCAAGCTTCTTTGGATCGGCGGCCATCGTTTGGGTGCTCAGCGTGCTGGCGACGCGCTTTATTCTGCGCCGCCCTGCTGCCGACGGGCCGCCGATTGCCATGAGCGCAGTGTTTGGCAATACGATCATGCTGGGGTTGCCGATCGGGGTCGCAACATTTGGCAACGACGCGCTGGCTCCGATTTCGGTCATTCTTGCGGTGCATGCGCCGATCTTTCTGTTGTCGGCGACGTTGCACAGCGCGGCGGTCGAGCCGCGGGACGGCCAATCGCTGTGGACGGCGCTCGTTGGCATCGGGCGGACGCTGTCGCGCCAACCGATTATCGTGGCGATCATTGCCGCGAGTATCTGGCGGATGTCGGGGATCGACGTTCCTGGGCCAATGATGGCGATGCTGGAGATGCTGTCGCGGGCCGGCGTTCCGGCAGCGCTGATTGCGCTGGGGCTGAGCCTGCGGAGTTTTGAGGTGCGCGGCGATGTGGCGACGCTGTCGGTGATGCTCGGGCTTAAGATGGCGGCATTGCCAGCCTTGGCGGCGGTGATGGCGTACGGTGTGTTTCGCTTGCCGGATATTTCGGCCAAAATGGTGGTGCTGACGGCGGCGCTGCCGGCGGGGGCGAACTCGTATTTGTATGCGCTGAAATCTGGCCGGGCGGTTAACTCGGCGTCGGGGGCAGTGGCGATCGGAACCGCGATTTCAGCGGTCACATTGGCCGTGCTGCTGATCGGGCTCAATCAGGTTTGACAGAGTCGCGAGTCACCGAGCGCGAACCTTGGTGTCAGGCGGCGAGGGCAGTGACGTAGGTCTGTCGGCGGTGTGCTTGGGCGGGGCCTGCCGCCACGCCTGTATGGGCCTTGGCCGGGGAGGTGACCGGCATCACGGTCGACAATTCATCGAGCAG
>JANOVN010000343.1:0-1656 GCA_031417455.1 Hyphomicrobiaceae bacterium
GTTTCAATCCACGCCCGCATGTGAGCGGGCGACGTTGGGAACACGGGTCGCGCGGCAACGCGTCAAGGTTTCAATCCACGCCCGCATGTGAGCGGGCGACGAGCGCGGCGACTCTGACGTGCATTCTCGCGCATGTTTCAATCCACGCCCGCTTGTGAGCGGGCGACGGCGAGGCTATAACACAATGTCAAAGAACGCGAAATTGGCTTCGTTTCGCGAACCTGTGCACGCCGTTGCGAAAACACAGCCTAGTTTGCGACAGGCAGCGGCACCGGCATTGATATACCTAACTTTAACGTGGATGCGAACCTCCCGGGGATTTGTCGGACGATTCTGGTTCGCAGGGTTGGTTTGGGCGGCCTAAAATACGAGGGGGCCATCGAGGTCGAGCGCAGGCTTGGCACCGACATGCTCAACGCGCGGCTTCCAGTTGGCACCGAGCTGGTAGAAGCGCAGGCTGTCCATCGTTATGTCAATCTCGCTCAACAGACGGGCGCGCAGCTTGACCCATTGCGCCGGATCAACGTCGCATTCAAACACCGAAAACTGCACGCGCTGGCCATAGTCTTTGCAAGCACGAGCGACCCGGCGCAAGCGGCGTTTGCCGCCGTCGCTTTCGGTCGACACGTCGTAGGTGATCAGCACCATCATCGCTATGTTCCCTTGTGGTGCCGCGGCTCACTTCCAGATGAGCTCACTTCCAGATGAACGGGGGATAGGCGTCGAGATCGCCGCGCAGGTGGCGGGCCAGCAGCTGCGCCTGGACAAACCACAGCAGGCCAACGGTAATTTTCTCATCAAGGAACGGATGCAAAATCTCATCGCGTTTGCGTTCCTGATAGGCAACCAGCACGGCCTTGCGCCCATCGTCGGTCAGCAACGTTGCGCCGTTGTCGAGGATGGTGAAGTCCTTCGCCGTGAGCTGGCGGCGGTTAATGAGCGACAACACGAGGCGGTCGGCAAAGTAGGGGCGAAATTCCTCCATGAGATCGAGCGCAAGGCTGGGGCGGCCGGGACGGTCAACGTGCAGAAATCCGACAGCAGGATCGAGGCCGACGGTTTCGAGTGCACCGCGCACGTCAGACGTGAGGAGCGCGTAGACGAATGAGAGCAGGGCGTTGACGGCGTCCATGGGCGGGCGGCGGCTGCGGCCTGCAAAGGTAAAGCAAGGCTTTTCGCCGCGCACGAGGTGGTCGAACACCGAAAAGTAGACCATGCCGGCTTCGCCCTCCGCGCCACGCAATTGATCGCCATCGAGAGGTTTTTCGGTGCGCCGGACAATGTTGGCCAAGCGGTCGGCGGCGATGGTGATCGCGGCGCGTTCGGTCGATGGCATGGTATCGCCGTAATCGCGGACGGCGCGCGTGAGGACCGCACGCTGATTGAGGACCTTACCTGCGACAATCGATTTGATGATGGCGTCCCGGCGAGAGGCGTCATCGGACCAGCGATATTGCGTGCGGCGCAAATGGACGTTGCCAGAGATCGGCCCTTCCACGCGCGCCCAGAACCGGCCGCCTTCGGTCATGAAATTGACGGTGATGCCAGCCTCCGCGCAGGCCCCGAGCAGCGCTGGACTGACGAGGACGCGACCGAACCCTATGATGCTGCCAATGGTGTGCAGTGGCACGTCCGCGCGCTGATCACCCAGAACGT
>JANOVN010000344.1:0-8245 GCA_031417455.1 Hyphomicrobiaceae bacterium
GGGCCTGACACTGTGCCATGGCCGAATTTGCTTTGTGCGGTGACGATGCCTTCGCCGCTGTCGAAGCCGGTGCGCTGGCGGTGACCGGCCATCGCGGGGAGGCTAAGGCCTATGCAGGCGGCCACAATCAAGACGTTACGTTGGATCGACATATTCAGCGGTCTCCGTTCAGGCGGACGGCAAACGTCCGGCGGGCGTCGTCGCGCCCTTGATAGCAGAGTGGGACTTCATAACAGAGTGGGGCCTGATCGTCCCAGACCGTTTAGCCACGGTTGAAGCTGATGTTGACGCCTTTCAGGCCGGTGCCCTGAGTCGAGATTGACACCGAGTGGCTAGAGCCGGTGATGCTGACGGCCATGGCAGCCGTCAGTCCGCCGCCGGTGATGGCAAGGTTGACTTTGTTGGGTGAGGATTTTCCAGAAACGCTGCCAGCAGCGTTATAGGTGCGCTCTTCCCAGTTGCCAGACACCGCGCCGTTGTCGAACGTCAGGGTGGCGCGCAGGTCGATCTTGGAGGAGGCGTTAGCGCAGCGGATGGCGATGCCGAGGCCGTCGGGACCTTGCCCAGTGTAATAACCTTTGCAGCGCATGCTTTCGGTTTGGCCGCTGTCGAGGGTCGCTTGTGCGCTTCCGCTCCAGTTGCCGACGAGGGCAACAATGGCGCCATCCCCTGCGTTTGCGCATAACGGGGCGGCCAGTAGCGCGCCAAGGGCGACTGCTGCTGGCAAGGCAAACCTTTGCGAGCGTGCGGACATAACCATTTGGCAGCCTCCCTCGAAGCGGTATACGGCGGCGACTGGCGATTTGGAGCAAGCCGTTTCGTCGCTGCCGCAATTTGGACCCAGATATAACACTTTTTTGCCGCAGGTGGTCAATCGGTCGCGTGAGGACTGAATGATTATGCGGTTGAGTGTGACAAAGCTGACCGCGCGAACATTTGCCGGGCGTTGGCGGCGTCGCTGGATGCGAGGCCATTCCAGCGGGCGACGTTGGCCAATGCGGCGGCGGTCGAGCGGGCGCGCCAATCAGGAACGGCCATTAATTGCGCGATTTTCGTTGCGGCTGCAAGCGGGTTGGCGGCGTCGATGAATGTGGCGCTATCGCCAAGGACTTCGCGGAAGACCGTCTTGTCGGGAGCGATGACGCTAAGGCCTGCGTACTGGGCTTCGAGCAACGGGAGGCCGAGGCCTTCGTCGTGGGACGTGCACAGGTAGAGGTCCGCCCCTTCCAGTAGAGCCTTCACGCGGTCCGCGGGGAGATAGCCGTGGATCGTGACTTGCGGGTGGGTGTTCAGGGCGTCCTTGGCGTCGCCCCAGCCTTCGCGGCCGATGATGTGGAGTTGCGCATCGGGAAAGCCTTGAGCGGTCAAAGCGTCGAGGATGGGCAGGGCTGCAGCGTAGTTTTTGCGCGGTTCGACGGTGCCGAGTGTTGCGATTTTCAGTGGCTTGGGGTTTGCCGGGCGTTCGGGGCGGCCAACGGCGTCGAGTGCAAAGACGTTGCGGACACTTGGGCGGTAGAGGTTTATTTTCGCGCCGACCGGAGCGAAGGGGGCAAGTTCATCTGCGGTTTTTTGTGAATTGACCTGGAAGTTGAGGAGGCGCTTCACCGCAAAAGCGAAGGGGGTAGCCATGTAGAGTTTTGCGCGCAAGCCGAGGTCGGCGCGGCGGGTCATCAAGAACAGGTCGTGGACGTACCAGATCACCCGGCGGCGCGCCAACACGAACAGGGGCGAGGGCGGAAAGCCTGGAAAGACGAACATCGCGCCTGGGTGCAGGAGCGCGAGCAGGGGCAGCCAGACCTGCTGTTTGAAGATCAGCGAGAGGGTGCCGTTGGAGCGTACCGCTGTGACATCGGCGTTCTCGAAATCAACTTTTTCGAATTGCTCGATCGAGATCCGCTCGATGCCAGTGACGTGGCGGCCAAGGTGGGTCAGGTCGATGAAGACCCGTAGCGGCGAGGTGGCCGGTGCGGCGGTGAGGGTTTCGTTCATGGCGGTTATTGGGCTTGGCGGGGCAATTGGCGCGGCAAGGCGTTCTCGGCGGATTGGACTTGGTGCGCCGCGTTTGGGCCCGCCGACATGGCGTGCTTTGCTTGGGATATGCGTTGTTTGACGAGAACGTCGTCGATGAGCGCCTGATAGGCCGGGACGCGGACGGCAAAGGAGAAGTCATCGGCGCGAGCACGGCGCTGTGCTGGGTCGCCGGGATCGTCCAGCGTGTCGGCGATCGCATGAGCAAGCTGGACGTGATCGCCGATCGAAACGATGCGGCCATGCGTGCCGTGCTGGAGGATTTCCTGGGGGCCGTCGCAGGCGGTGGCGACGACGGGCAAGCCATAGGCCATGCCTTCGACCACGACGTTGCCGAAGGGCTCGGAATTAGACGACGACACGAAGCATTTGGCCCGTGCGTAGTGGTTCCAAGGTTCCTTGCTGTAGCCGGGCATCTCGACGCGGCCCGTTAGTCCCAAGCGGGTGATTTCGGCTTCGAGCTTGGGTTGCTGGGGGCCTTTGCCGAGAATGACGAGTTTCGCGTGCGGGCGGTCGAGGCGAGCGAAGGCGCGCAGGAGGGTGGTGAAATCCTTTTCGGCGACGAGGCGGCCGACAGCGAGAACGACGTCGTCGCGGCTCGCCAGTTCCTCACGGCTAGGGACGGGCGCGTCTGGCGGATAAAAGACCGGGTTATGGATGCAGACGGTCTTTTGTGCGTTTGCGCCCCAACGATGCACCAATTGCTCGCGCAGCCCTGAGGAAACGGCGACCGTGCGGGCAGCCTTGTTGCTCAGGTATGGGAGGCCGACGTAGGTGGCAAAGCTCAGCAGGCCGGTCTGCCATTCCTTGAAGCCGTGATAGGTCAGGATGGCTTGGGTTGGTACATCGGCAAACCGGAGGGCCGCCATCATCTTGGAGTTGGATGCGCCGACACCCGACAGGGACACTGCGGGGCGTTCGGTCTGGAGGATTTCGATCAGGCGCTTGGTGGCCTTGTAGTGGTTGCGGCCCAGGGTGAAGACGGGGATTGCGGGGTCGAGGTTGTGGGCGTTTTCGCTGGCTTGGAAGTCTTGCACGAAGACGACGGGGTAGCCGCGCTGGTGGAACGCCGTGGCAAGGCAGGCCCACAGACGTTCGCCGCCACCGTCTACCAGCCCGTGGGTGTAGAACATCAGTTTAGGGAGCGCGGACTGGGTCGCGGACTGGGCCGGTGACGTCATGGTCTAAGTTTTTCCGAAAAGCGTGTGGACTGGTGGGTGTTAGATTTCGCGGCCACCAAAGTTGTGCCAGACGGGCGCGATGACGGCGATATCAAGCAAGACTCGTGCACAGTCGGCGTAGCGCTTGGCCAAGCGGCGCGGATTGTTGCCAAGCCGCCAAGCCCATTCGAGGCCGTAGCGCTGGAGGAAAGCGGGTGCACGGACTTGGGTTCCAGCGATAAAGTCGGCGGCAGCTCCCACGCAGATAAAGCCCGCCGTGCAGCCGTTGGCGACGGCGCGGGCTGCGAATACCTCGGGCTTGGGCGAACTCAACAGGACGAAGCACAGCCGCGCGCCGGACGCTTTGATGTCGTCGATGGTGGCGTCTGCCTCGGCCCCGAATGGGTCGAAGCTCTGTGAGGGCGAGACGAGGCCAGCAAACTGGATTTTGCCCGAAGTCGCGGCAGACAGTGCTTGCGAGGCCTTGGAAAGGACCGGCATCGAGGAGCCGAAAATGTAGACGGGCATGCTTTCGCGGGCCGCAGCGACCGCCAACGGGATGAACATGTCGGCACCGGTGGTGCGCTCGATTTTGGCACCGTGGAGGCTTGCAAGCCAGGCGACGGGCGCGCCGTCGGCGGTGACCAGATCGGCGCGTGCGTAGGCTTGACGGAAGCCGCGGTGGGTTCGCAGTTTCACCATGTGGTCGAGGTTCATGGTGAATACGGTAAAGCCGACGCCTTCGCGGGCTTTGGCGATGATTTTCGCAATCGCCGAGGGCAGGTTGGCCAAGTGGATGGGCCAGCCATCGACGTGTGCCAGGGGGGTGGTGGCCTGCTGGGTGATTACCTCGGGGGCTTCAGCGTTTTGGGAGGGATACGCCACGAGATCCTCGCTGTTCATTTTGGACGGATTTTGCGCACGAAGAGGCTGACTACATCGAGGTGGTTAGTTCTTTTTAACACATAATTTACTTTTTTGCTGCTTTGCAGCAAAAGTGAGGCGATTTGTCAGGCTGATGAAGAATTGGACCCAGTCAGGACCACGCCGGTGATCTTGTCGCGTGCGCGGTCGAGTTGCTGGGAGACGGCAGTCAAGGTGGCCGCTTGGGTTTCACCGGCCACAGCGATGAGGATGACCTCTTTCGCAAACGGCAGGATGACGTGGGCGGATTCGTCTTCGAGTACGCCGCCGCCGTCGATGACGACGAGATCGTACATCTTGGCAAGCTGCTCAAGGCCGGTATGCAGGCGCTTGCGCTGGGCGGTTTTCAGGGAACGCAGGTCGGCCATTGCGATCGGCAGGAAGGCGAGGCCAGAGCGCGTATCGTGGGTGATGATCGAGGCCAGATCGTCTTCATTATCAAGAGCGATAGGGCCCTTGACGGGAAGTTTGTCGATCAGCGCATCGCTCAACATCGTGTTGGCAGAAGCGGCGTCGATCAGGAGGACGCGGTCGCCGACGCAGGCTGCCGCGTAGGCGAGGGAGAAGGCGGTCGTGGTGCTGCCGGAGTTTGCGAAAGGACCGGCGAACAAGACGATGTGGGGTGCGTTAGGCGAGGCGTTCATGCGTACGCGGTTCAGCACGCTCATGGTGGCGCGGCGATAGTCGGACTCGGCGGGGCCTTGGGTATTGGTCAAAGCGCGGGCGAGATTGCCAAAGCGCGACGCTTCGATCACGGTGGGTGCGCCGCGGGGCCGGGCGGGAGGGGCATTGCGCGGGCGGGCTGGCAGCACTGGGATGGTGGCGATGGTGCGCAGGCCCGTCAGGTTTTCGACTTCGGCCGACGATTTGAGGCTGCGGTCGAGGTGGTCGAGGGACAGGGCGCGGGCGACGCCGGCGGCCAAGCCACCCAAAAGGCCGAGCGCCAGGATGAGGGCAGGGATGGGTTTGCTGGGGCGCGATGGCAGGGAGGGCGGCGAGATCATGCGCGCATCAGGTGTGCTCAGTTTTTGCTGCTCGTCGGTTTCCTTCGAACGGGCGAGGAATACGCGCATCAGTTCGCGGCTGGCGGCCACTTCCTGGTCGAGTTCGCGCTGCTTGATTTGTGCGGTATTGGTGCGGCCGACTTCTTCCTTGGTCGTCTCAAGCGCCTTGGAGAGTTCGCGCTCCCGGCTGGCGGCGACTTGGTAGTCGCCTTTGGCGGTGGCGGCGAGGCGCTTTAATTCGGCGGTGATCTGGGACTTGATTTCGGTCATCTGCGAGCGGATGTCGATCAGCACCGGGTGGCGGGGAAGAAGCTGGGAGGCCAGCGAGGCGTCGCGGCGGGCGACCTGGGCCAATTGTTCACGCAGGCGCTGGACGAGACCCGTCTTGGCAGGGTCGGTGATGACGTCAGCGTCGCCGGAGCGTGCCGCGGCGGTCACTGCGTCGAGCCGGGCCTTGGCTTCGGCGGCCTGAGTGCGGGCGTTGATCAGTTCGGAGTTGAGGCGGGTTAGTTGCTGTTCGCCGACGGTGCCGCCTTCGGAGGTCAAGATCTTGTTGGCCTTACGGAATTCATCGACACGGGTTTCGGCACGGCGAACCTGTTCGCGCAGTTCGCCAAGGCGGCTGTCGATCATGGCGTTGGTGCGCTGGGCTTCGCCGGTCTTGGCGCCGGTCTGGTCGGCAAGGTAGGCGTCGACGATCGCCTGGGTCAGGCGGGCGGCTTTGACCGGCGAACTGGACGTGGCCTCGATTTCGACGACGTAGGTTTTGCTGGCGCGCTTGACGGTGAGGCGCTGGGCAAGGTTTGCGAGCGCTAGCGTTGCGGGCTCGACGGGGGCCAGTTTTAAGCCAAGCATGGCTTTGATTTTGGAGCCAATGCCGTTGCCGCTGGGAGGGGCGAATTCCACATCATCGGTGAGTTTCATCTGATCGACGACCCGGCTCAGGACTGCGTCGGAACGAATGATGGCGACCTGGCTTTCGAGGAGTGCCAGATCGGGACCGTTGTTGTTTTGGGACGTATCTTCCGTGACGATTTTCTTGAGGCGGGGGTCGATGATGAGGGTTGCGCTGGAGGTATAAGTCGGCGGAGCGAGGGCCAGGTACAGCGCGCTTGCCGCCACAGACGCCAGCGTGATCGCCGCGATAGAGGGTAAACGGCGTGCCAGAATGGTCCACAGTCCGCTGATGTTCGTCGTGGCGGGTTTGCGGTGTCCGGTTTGGTGGGTCAGGGCTGATACAACGCTGTTCATGACGCCTACTTGCGGTCTTTTTTCAACGGAAACATGACGATGCGTTGGGAGACGAAAGCTATTCTGTATCATTTTGCCCCGTCTTGGCGACACTATTTTAAGGATTTGTCCGTGCGAGGCTTCAATCGCGCTAAAAACCGACATTCACTTGTTCCCGAGGGCAGGTGGGCTGTCCGATCCGTTGAGCGATCAGTCCCTGTTTCTTGCGTTTGGGAGGGTGGCTGCAAGCTGCGTGCCGGAACGGGGTGGTGCCGCAGCATGGCTGTTATTCTATTGCAATGCAGCAATTGGGGTTGTTCGTGCGGGACCGGCACGTTATCTGCATACGTTAATCTTTGAAAAAGTCGACTGGCGGACAAAGTGGAGGCTTCAAAGCGGCTGCGGGTTGGTATAGTAAGGCAACTTACAATCGGACCGCAGCGCGCGATGACGAGTCGCTGGCTTTTTATGGACGCACGACCTTTTCGACCAATCGGGGTGACAGGACGCTTGATTTGGGTGCGAGGCCTTGTGATTTGGGTGCGGGGCCTTGGCCGAAACGTAAGAGTTTAAGCAAATGGGTGAGCCGGTGAGTTATCAGTCCAATGCCTGGCGGGATCGTGCGGACATAAACAAATGGGTGTTCGGGCGTGCCGAATTCTCGCTCGCGGTCCTTCTGATCGAGGCGATGCTGATCGTGGGCGTCGCATTTGCAACCGGGGTTGCCTATCATCTGCGGGTGTATGGCGATCATGGCGACATGGGCAACTATGCGGCGGTCGGGGTCGCGACGTCATTGCTGTTCACGGTGCCGATCCTGTTCCGGGACGCTTACAAATTTCAGGACTTTCAAGAAGGCAAGCGCTCGGCAGGGCGCATGTTCGTACAGTGGAACTATGCGTTTCTTTGTCTCGCGTTTATCGGGCTTTTGACCAAGACAACGGGGCTGTTTTCACGCGGCTGGCTGGTAGCTTTCTATGTCACAGGACTGATCGCCGTCGTCGCGCTGGACGAGGCGGTTGCGCGGGTGTTGGCCGGCGCCATGGCGCGCGGCCGGATAGCCAGCCGTCGGATTATGCTCGTGGGCGCAGACGATGAGATCAAGCGCATGACGCAGGCGTTTGAAACGCCCAAGGCCGGGTGCCGGGTGGTGGCTGCAGCGGCGCTGCCCAACTCCGTTGACGAGGCGCAGGCCGGGCTTGCTGACGCTATCGAAAAGGCGCGTGCGCTTGGTGTCGACGATGTCATCGTTCTGACCGATTGGTCTCGCGGCGATATGATTGCGGCAGTTGTCGATGCGTTCACCGTGCTGCCGGTGTCGATTCACCTTGGAGCTTCGGCCGTCATTGGCCGATTCTCGGACGCCCGGGTGGCACATTTCGGGACCGCCAGCGCGCTTTCGCTGACTGCGCCGCCATTGACGATGATGCAGGCGGCAACCAAGCGTGCGTTCGATCTCGTGGTGGCCAGTGTTGCGATCATTTTGCTTAGCCCGTTCTTTGTCGCGGTCGCGATTGCGATCAAGCGTGACAGCCCGGGACCGGTGTTCTTCCGGCAGCGCCGTCGCGGCTACAATCTGAAAGAATTCCGGATCTGGAAGTTCCGCACGATGTCCACGCTTGATGATGGCGATGTCATCAAGCAGGCGACGCAGGGCGACGTGAGGGTCACTCGCGTTGGCGAAATCTTGCGGCGGGCGAATATCGACGAGCTGCCGCAGCTGTTTAACGTGGTGGCCGGAGATATGTCGCTTGTGGGACCGCGGCCGCATGCGGTTGCCCACGACCGGATTTTCGAGACCCGCATTGCGAAGTATCGTCGGCGCCTCAACGTGCGTCCGGGTATTACGGGGTGGGCTCAGGTTAACGGTCTGCGCGGGCCAACCGAGACTGAAGGTGC
>JANOVN010000345.1:0-3845 GCA_031417455.1 Hyphomicrobiaceae bacterium
GGACACGTCAGCCCCTTCGCCTGATTGAGCATCGACACCACGAGATCGCGGCGCTTCACGAATTCGGCGTTATGACGGGCAATGAAATCCTGCGGCCCGTTCAACGCTTCGACCGCCGCCCACTGCGTAATCGAGCACGGATTGGACGTCGACTGCGATTGCAGCTTGCACATCGCCTTGATGAGCGGCTAGGGCCCCGCCGCATAACCAAGCCGCCAGCCGGTCATGCAATAGGCCTTCGACAGCCCGTTCATGGTCAACGTGCGATCATAGATGCCGGGCTCGACGGCCGCAGGAGTGTGGAACTTCAACCCGTCGTACAGTAGATGCTCGTACATGTCGTCGGTCAGCAGCCACACATGCTTATGCTTCATCAGCACATCCGTGATCGCTTTGACTTCCGGCTTCGTGTAGGCAGCGCCCGTCGGGTTCGACGGCGCATTGAACAACATCCACTTGGTTTTTGGCGTGATCGCAGCCTCCAGGTCCTTGCCCTGGAGCTTGTAACCGTTGGCAGCCGTCGTCTCGACGAACACCGGCTTGCCGCCGCCAAGCAGCACGATGTCGGCATACGACACCCAGCAGGGTGCTGGAATAACGACTTCATCGCCCGGGTTAAGCGTCGCGAGCAGCGCGTTGTAGAGCACCTGCTTGCCCCCGGTCCCCACCGACACCTGGCTCGGCTTGTAATCCAAGCCATTCTCGCGCTTGAACTTGGCGCAGATCGCAGCCTTGAGCTCGGGAATGCCGTCCACATCGGTATACTTGGTCTTGCCGGCCGCCAGCGCTTTGACCGCGGCATCCTTGATGTTTTGCGGCGTATCAAAGTCTGGCTCGCCGGCGGACAATGAAATGATGTCGCGCCCTTTGGCCTTGAGTTCGCGCGCCTTTGTGGAGACGGCGATCGTGGCGGAGGGCGAAATGCGGTTCAGACTGTCGGCGATAAAGCCCATGGCATTTACTTCCTGTTAACGTCAAACGGCGATCAGCTGTCGGTGATGACTAAATCGCTCTCTTTTCGGACTAAGTGGTTTCCGCTCGGCGGGAATGCACTCGCCAAAACGAAACAAAACGAGGCAGCGAGCGCGCGCAAACTAAGCCCATGCTGCCCGCTCAGCAAGCAAAGAGGAAACGCTAATTGCCGCGCCGTTTCATTTGCCGCGCAAACCAGGACGTGACCCAAACAGCACGATCCGGGAAGAACCGGAAAAACTGCCAACATTGCCACATTGAGGGCAAACCCTGGCCACATCCGCACGGTCGAGTGGGCATCAGACTTTCGGACCAGCAAGTCACGAGCCGCTCGGCACGATTTTGAGGAGACTGACACGCATGCAGAACACACCGGCAAAATTCAAACTTCGCTTTGCCATCGATGCAATCATCGGCTTGGTCGTCTTTTACGCCCTCTCTGCGGCAACCCTCGGCCCCTCGGCCGCCGCCAGCCTGCTCGGCCTCGAAAACACCACTTCGGCGGCTGCAAAGGGATCCACCGCGCTCCCTTTATTCGTACCCCAACTTGCAACAGCATGGGATTTGAGCGGGACAAACGCGAAATTTCTGATGCTAGCCGCTGTTTTTTCTGCATTGTTTGCACTAAATAATGCGTTCGTGCGTCACCTCCGTAAAGCCTACATTAGATCTCATAAGGTTTTGCCGAAGCTAGACCGGGACTGATGGACTTGGCCCTTAACCGGCGCTTGAACCATCTGTGATCGTGGAGATAAGAGCGATGCCGATCAATACCGCCATCCCCAAAGCAACGGTCCCTCGCAAGGAGTCCAGGGCGGTTTCACTTTCCTCCTTGGCCTGCGGACTGGGCATGGCAGCCGTTGCCCTGACCTTCACCAGCTTCAATAGCGAAACGGTTGTCGCCACTGGCTTCGAGCGGGCGTTTGCCGCCCTGCAAAAACCTGCCATCAAAATTGCCGCCCGCGCTGACGACGGCATTGCCGGCACCGAAGAATTCTGGCTCCGCCCGGTTACCAACGCCAACCTCGTCAAAGCACTCACCATCGGTCAGGAAATTACCCTCGCCACCGGCGGCACCGAACGCCGTCTGACCATCACCAATGTGGCCGCTGCCGACGACGCCATCACCCACATTCAGACCTCGGCCGGCCGCGCGCTGCTCGTCACTTGCCGCGAAGGCGACGCCAGCACCGGCCGCGAGATCCGCTTCCGCTTCGACGCCCATCAGATCACCGAACTACCCGCTGGCAGCGCCGCCTCCCAGCGCACCCTCTAATCCCAGCATCCCCCGACTTATCCCACTTGCGTTGACCGCCCAGCCAAACGATAACAACACCAGTTGTGACTGGCGCGCTGCTATTGGCGCATTGGGGGAGTTCGATCCATGAGGCTCAATCCGCCGACCCTGGCGCTCTTCTTCGTATCCGTCGTACTCGGCACCTTGGCCCTCGTCACCAAACTGGGCTTCGTCCCGATTCCCCGCTTCCTGCCCCACCAAGAGTTCTGGCTCGCCATCACCGCTTATATGGTGCTCATGATCGGCAACGTCGTGCGCGGCCTTTGATCCAAATCACCACACTGATCGTTATTCAGGCATAACAAACGAAAAAGCCGCTCGGTGGAGCGGCTTTCCGATTTGGACGGCAGTTTCTGAAGTTAAGCCATTTGAGGCTTTGGACGCTCGTAACCGGTAACGGGTCGCGCTCGCAAGCCCTATGTTGCGTGCGCGAAAGATTATGCGCTAGGTGAAACTTTGGAACATCACCGATATGTGATGGCCTTCGCCCCCGGCCAAACGACCTGATAGCCAAACTCGATCACCTGCTCCTGCTCGGCATCGAGCTTGCTTTCCCACGCCACAACCCCGCGCTTATCCTCGACATCGGTCTTGGTCGGCTGCGGTTTAGCCGTCAGCGTCACCTTGATATCCTGCTGCTGCGACACCGGAATATTATCAAACACGGTCACCGCCATCGCCCGCTCGTGCATGTTCTTGACGGTAATCTTGTAGTTGCGCGTATCGGTCTTGGACGACGAAATCAGACCCTTTTCGCCGCGCTTATCCTCGGCGATCGCATGCTTGACGCGGATCGCATCGTCCGCCCCAAATCCAAGCTCATGCTCCTCGCCCGGTGCCAGCAACGGCAACCGCCCGGTCCCGACAAATGTTCCGTCGCGAAACAGCGACACCGCCCCCGGCAACAGCGCTGACGACTTCGGCAGTATCAGCTTGGCATACAGATACGCCTTCGCATCGAGGCGCGGCACCGTCCGCGCCAGCAGCGACGGTTCGATTGTCTCCTCCATCAACTGCACCCGCTTCGTCTCACCTGTTGGCGGCACAGTGACCCGGCCCGGCACCCCATAAATCGCCTGGAACGGCGCCTGCACCACATCGGCGTTCCGAGCCTTGGCTTCCATCATCACCACGGCTTCAGGAACAGCACCCGCAGCCACCGCCATATCAGCCTCATCTGCCATTCCACCCGCTGCCGACCGCGATTTCATCATCGTTCGTGGCGCGGGAGCCGATGCTACCGGAGCCGGCATCGGCGGCGCATCCGGCACATAATCGACACTCATGGTCCGCAGCTCAGGTGCCGACGCCCCCACACTCGGTCGCGTCGTTGACAACGCCAGCGTCACGTTGATCCAGGCTTCGCCCGTCGTCTGTGTGATCGCAGCCCGCCGGGTCAAGTCAAGCTTGGGTGCCACACTCTTCGACCCCGTTGCCAGCCGCGCATCATAAAGCGCCGTCCACGACGCCGACGGCACCTGATAGCGCACGACCATGTCCGCTTCCAACGCAGCCCCTGCATTCACGAACACCGCAACCTCGGTCCGCTCTTCCTTGCCCGGTGCGATCGCATGCA
>JANOVN010000346.1:0-2719 GCA_031417455.1 Hyphomicrobiaceae bacterium
AGGACGTCCTTGACGTCGCCCTGGAGCACGCCGGCCTGGATCGCGGCGCCCATCGCGACGACTTCGTCCGGATTGACCCCGACGTGCGGTTCCTTGCCGAAGAAATCCTTCACCCGCTCGCGCACCAGCGGCATGCGGGTCATTCCGCCGACCAGCACGACTTCGTCGATGTCCTTGGCGGTCAGTCCGGCGTCCTTGAGCGCCTTCTTGCACGGATCGATGGTGCGGGTGACGAGGTCGGCGACCATCTTCTCAAGGTCGGCGCGGCTGATCGTCTCGACCAGATGGAGCGGGGTCGAAGCTCCGCCTTCCATGCGCGCGGTGATGAACGGCTGGTTGACCTCGGTCGTCTGGGCCGAGGACAGCTCGATCTTGGCCTTTTCCGCGGCTTCCTTGAGCCGTTGCAGCGCAAGGCGGTCGCTGCGGAGATCGATATTCTCCTTCGCCTTGAACTTGTCGGCCAGATAGTTGACGATCCGCATGTCGAAGTCTTCGCCACCGAGGAACGTATCGCCGTTGGTGGATTTGACCTCGAACAGGCCGTCATCGATTTCCAGAATGGTGATGTCGAAGGTGCCGCCGCCCAAGTCGTAAACCGCGATGGTCTGGCTGCCGGACTTCTTATCAAGGCCATAGGCGAGTGCTGCCGCCGTCGGCTCGTTGATGATGCGCAGCACTTCAAGGCCGGCGATGCGGCCAGCGTCCTTGGTGGCCTGGCGCTGAGCGTCGTTAAAGTAGGCTGGAACCGTGATCACAGCCTGGGTGACGGTCTCGCCGAGCTTGGCTTCGGCCGTTTCCTTCATTTTCTGCAAAATGAACGCTGAAATCTGCTGGGGCGAGTAGGCGGTGCCGCCAGCTTCAACCCAGGCGTCGCCATTGGCGCCTTTTACAATCTTGTAGGGGACAAGTTTTTTGTCCTTTTCGACCATCGGATCGTCAAAACGACGGCCAATCAAGCGCTTAATGGCAAAAAGCGTGTTGGTGGGGTTGGTGACGCCCTGGCGCTTGGCCGGCAGGCCAACGAGCCGCTCGCCGTCGTCGCTGAACGCGACAATCGAGGGCGTGGTGTTCAAACCTTCGGCATTCTCGAGGACTCGCGGCTTGCCGCCTTCAATGACTGCGACGCAAGAATTGGTCGTGCCGAGGTCGATGCCGATGACTTTACCCATTGATTCCATTCCTTTTTGTTACAGCAGATCGCGCGGACCCATTGACGTGGCATCCGCAACGCACCGGGCCCTTGTTTGAGAGCCGATGGTTCGCGATCCCCGAGAGAGATCAGGTGTGCGATGCAGGGTTATATAGGGTTGTCGAATCCAGGTGCAACGGGCCCTGATCGCACACCTGTGATCTATTTTGGGGGTGGGGGTGTGGAATGGGGGGTGTTGCGCGCGCCGCGGGGGTGGATGGGTCAGACCCCTCACAAAGGTGATCCCGCAAAAACTGGATCTCCGGTGAGAGGGGTCTGACCCCTGGACCGCGCACAAGCAGGGACCTGTCCTTGCCGAATTAATGCACGATATCCGAACCTTGAAACGGCGACAGTCACGGCTGACTCGCCGTAAGTACAGGCGCATTCGAGAAATTTTCCAATCGAGCCATTGTTCAACCGGCTATTCGGCCTCGGCACGTTGACAGTCTACTAGGATGCATCGAGTATCCCCTGCATAGCAATCAAAAATACCGGGAGGGACCATGAAAGTCACGATCATCACGTCTATCGCTGCTGCCGTTGTGACGCTGTCGGCCCTGTCGGCTCCAAGTTTCTCGGAGGATGCCAGCAAGCATTGGAAGTTCATGGTCGAGAACAAATCGAACGACACGGTTGTCGAGTTCCGCACGCAGGAGGACGGCGAGTGGAGCGAGAATTGGATCGACCAACGCATCGAGCCGGGCGACGACGTCGAGTTGGATTTCGAGACCGACGAGGGCGATTGCGACGTGCGCACTCAGATCCGCATGGTCGATGGCACCTACTTTGATGCCCTGGTCGACTACTGCAAGGCATCGACGCTGGAGATCCAGCAGGGGACGCTGATCGGGAAGTGATTCCCCGCCTTTGGCGTGGGCCTCGTTGGCCTCACGCCAAGTTGGCGACGCCATCCACGGGGGTAGCAGCGCGAACCGGCCGGAGACTTTTTCTCGGCGCACGGCACTCCGCTTAGCGGAGCCGGCCGCCGTGCGAGCACCGGCGACTCTGCGCACGGAGAGCCAGTGCGAGCAATGCAATCCTGAACAAAATGTCAGCCGTAAATCCGTCTCAATGGGGGCCGAGATTCGACGCTGGATTTGGGCCCTGCCGCCGCCAACGCTGTCAGGGCGCCGTCACGAAAACTGAAGTTGGCATTTGAAGAAAGCCCCACGGCCCAACCATGTTCAAGGACACTTGTTTCAAGGAATTGGGTGACAGCCTAGACGAGCCTCCCCATCCCGGAGAAATCCTGAGAGAAGATATTCTACCCTGCCTCGAACTCTCCGAAAGCGATCTGGCCAAGCATCTCGCCATTAAGGAAAGCGAACTCGCCGAATTTTTGAGCGAAGACCGCCCCGTCACCTTGGAACTTGCCCAACGTCTCGCCGCCGCGCTCGGTCAAAGCCCGCGCTATTGGCTCGGACTTCAATTGCAGTTTGATATATTCAAAGCGGCTCTCGCGGGCCCCGAAGGCGTGACGCCCGTGGCTTGGCACAAGCGCGCCAAAACCGGACGCGTGCTTGTTCC
>JANOVN010000347.1:0-7952 GCA_031417455.1 Hyphomicrobiaceae bacterium
CGCCCGCCGGGCCGCGAAGCTTATCCTGGCGACGTGTTCTATCTCCACTCGCGTCTGCTGGAGCGCGCCGCCAAGATGGGCGATGCTCATGGTGCCGGTTCGCTGACCGCGCTTCCCGTCATCGAAACGCAGGCGAACGACGTTTCGGCGTACATTCCAACGAACGTGATTTCGATCACCGATGGCCAGATCTTCCTTGAAACCGACCTGTTCTATCAAGGTATCCGTCCCGCCGTGAACGTCGGTCTGTCGGTTTCGCGCGTTGGATCGTCGGCTCAGACGAAGGCGATGAAGCAGGTTGCCGGTAAGATCAAAGGCGAGCTTGCGCAGTATCGCGAAATGGCAGCCTTTGCGCAGTTTGGTTCGGATCTCGACGCTGCCACGCAGAAGATGCTTGGACGCGGCGCACGCCTCACCGAACTTCTGAAGCAAGCGCAGTTCTCGCCGCTGAAGATGGAAGAGCAAGTCGCGGTGATCTTTGCGGGTACGCGCGGTTATCTCGATAAGCTGCCGGTTTCGGCGGTCGGCAAGTTCGAAGTTGGCCTGCTCGCGGCGCTGCGTTCGGAAAAGACGATCCTTGCGGCGGTTGCTGCCGAAAAGGCGCTGTCACCGGATTGCGAGAAGAAGCTGGTCGGCGTGCTCGACACGTTCGCCAAGAGCTTTGCGGCGTAGGTCTTTGCTTGGAGCAGTTTTTCACGGCGAACCGCATTACACTTCGCCTAAACTGCTCCTGGCCATCGAAACTATCGGGGGAGCCCCATGCCGAGTTTAAAAGATCTACGCACGCGCATTGCTTCGGTGAAGGCGACGCGCAAAATCACCAAAGCCATGCAGATGGTTGCGGCGGCTAAACTGCGCCGTGCCCAGGAAGCGGCCACGGCGGCGCGTCCTTATGCCGAGCGCATGGATACGGTGCTTGCCAACCTGAACAAGGGTTTGACGTCGAAGGAAGGCGCTTCGCCGTTGCTCGTTGGGACTGGCAAGGATCAGGTTCATCTGCTTGTGGTCATGACGGCCGAGCGCGGGCTGTGCGGCGGGTTTAACTCCAACATTGCCAAGCTTGCCCGTGCGGACGCGGTAAAATTGCTGGCGGCTGGCAAGACGGTCAAGATTTTGACGGTCGGCCGCAAGGGCGCGGATAACCTGCGCCGCGATCTGAGCAAGAACATCGTCGAGCGCATCGAGTTCAAGGGCTTGAAGCAGATCGGTTATGTCCAGGCCAACGAGGTCTCGGACAAGCTGCTTGCTATGTTTGCCGCCGGCGATTTCGATGTCGCCACCCTGTATTTCGCGCGGTTCCGTTCGGTGATCTCGCAGATCCCGACGGCTTTGCAGCTTATCCCGGTCAAGTTGCCCGAGGAAACGGGCGCTGGCGACAAGCATGCCGTCATGGCTGCCACCGAGTACGAGCCGGGCGAAGACGAGCTGCTGGGCTATCTGCTTCACCGCAACATCGGAACGCAGCTGTTCCGCGGGTTGCTGGAAAACGCCGCGTCCGAACAGGGCGCGCGGATGAGCGCAATGGACAGCGCTACGCGCAATGCCGGCGATATGATCAACAAGCTGACCATTAAATACAACCGCGCGCGTCAGGCCAACATCACTAAAGAACTTATCGAAATCATCTCGGGCGCGGAAGCGCTCTAAGTTAAACGCCGCATAGCCCGTCGAGGACAAGAACAATGGCAATCTCAATCGGTAGAATTCGTCAGGTCACCGGACCCGTCGTCGACGTGCAGTTCGATGGAGCGCTTCCAGAGATTTTGAACGCGCTTGAAACTAAAAACCAGGGTCAACGCCTTGTGTTGGAAGTCGCTCAACATCTGGGCGAATCGACGGTTCGCACGATCGCGATGGACTCGACGGAAGGTCTGGTTCGCGGTCAGGAAGTGACCGACACCGGTAAGCCGATTTCAGTACCCGTCGGCGATGCCTGCCTTGGGCGGATCATGAATGTCATCGGTGAGCCGATCGACGAAGCTGGTCCGATTTTGACCAAGACCACCCGCGCGATCCATCAGCCGACGCCGACGTTTGCCGAGCAGGCTTCGGAAGCGCAGATCCTGGTCACGGGCATCAAGGTCGTCGACCTGCTCGCGCCGTACGCCAAGGGCGGTAAGGTCGGACTGTTCGGCGGCGCGGGCGTCGGCAAGACGGTTTTGATCATGGAATTGATCAACAATATCGCCCGCGTTCACGGCGGTTACTCGGTGTTTGCGGGCGTGGGCGAGCGGACCCGCGAAGGCAACGACCTGTACTATGAAATGATCGAATCGAACGTCAACAAGAACCCCAAGGAACATGGCGGTTCGGCTGCCGGTTCGAAGTGCGCGCTGGTGTACGGGCAGATGAACGAACCGCCGGGCGCACGCGCTCGCGTCGCTTTGACCGGGCTGACGGTTGCTGAAGATTTCCGCGACCGCGGGCAGGACGTGTTGTTCTTCGTCGACAACATCTTCCGCTTCACGCAGGCCGGCGCTGAAATGTCTGCGCTGCTTGGCCGTATTCCATCGGCCGTGGGTTACCAGCCGACGCTCGCCACCGACATGGGCGCGCTGCAGGAACGAATCACCACCACGCAGAAGGGTTCGATTACTTCGGTGCAGGCCATTTACGTGCCCGCCGACGACTTGACCGACCCCGCACCAGCGACGTCGTTCGCGCATTTGGATGCGACGACCGTGTTGTCGCGTTCGATTGCTGAAAAGGGCATCTACCCGGCCGTCGATCCGCTCGACTCGACCTCGCGTATGCTCGACCCGCGCGTCGTCGGCGAGGAGCACTACGCGGTCGCGCGTCAAGTTCAAGAGATCTTGCAGAAGTACAAGTCGCTGCAAGACATTATTGCGATTTTGGGCATGGACGAACTTTCGGAAGACGATAAGCTTACGGTTGCCCGCGCCCGCAAGATCGAGCGTTTCATGTCGCAGCCGTTCACTGTGGCCGAAGTGTTCACCGGTTCCAAGGGCGTGCAGGTTCCGCTTGCCGACACGATCAAGGGCTTCAAAGGCCTCTGCAACGGCGACTACGATCACTTGCCGGAGCCTGCTTTCTACATGGTGGGTACCATCGAAGAAGCTATGGCTAAGGCCGAAAAGCTCGCCGAAGCGGCTTGATTTTCTCTCTTGCTGGCAATAGTGAACTGGAAGATCAGTTCACTATTGGATACGGCCTACCGACCGGGGCGCTTGCGCCCTTGCCGAGATTGGGCGCGTTGTACGTGATATGGGCCGGAGCAACGGCCCTCGAATTGGCAGGAGCCGTTCTGGTTCCTGTTGCGGCGCTAGAAGGTTATCATGCCTCTTTGGGGGCACTATGAGGAACGACCATGGCTGACGAAGCTGCGCCGATCATCGACATCGGAAATTTTGGTAAGTGCTGCGGTGAGCTGAAAGATGCCATCAGCGGTGAAGAATTCGAGCCGCTGATCACGGTCGGCGAAGACGGTGTTCTCTACATGTCGGTCGGGTTGATCGATCTGGAAGACGAAGAGCCGGGCATGGTCGATCATCCGATGTTCTTCTGCCCGTTCTGTGGGGCCAAGGTTCAGACGCCGGAAGAAGTCCAGGCGAAGGCCGGTCACGATGACGACGAAGAAGAAAATGGTGCCAAGGCCTGAGCTTCCCGAGGGTTATCCGCGCGATTGACGCGGGTTGCAGGTTGGGGATCGCGTTCGGCTGCTGAAGCTGGATGAGTGGTTTTTCAATGGGATTCCTGAGGACGAGACGCTGTTTTTGAAGTCTTGCGTGGGGACGAACTCTACGATTTTGGAGTTCGATGCCTACGGGCATGCAGAATTGGAATTCAGTGTCGATTCCTCGGAGGGGTCTTGTTGCGGTCATGCGTTGTGGATTGACCCGAGCTGGTTAGAGAAAGTTTGAGACGATGGCTGGTACGTTCAAATTCGAGCTGGTGAGCCCCGAGCGCATTTTGCTTTCGGTGGATGCCGAGCAGGTCGAGCTTCCGGGTGCCGATGGTGATTTCACGGTGCTGGCAGGTCATGCACCGGTGATTGCGACGCTGCGTCCAGGCACGATCTTGACGCGCACGAAGGATGGCAAGAAGGCGATCTTCGTGAAGAGCGGTTTTGTCGAGGTGCGCCCCGACAGCGTGGTCGTGCTGGCTGAAAATGCTTTCATTACCGATGAAGTCGATCCGCGCCACATCGAAACCGAACTGAAAGCGACGGAAGCAGCGTTGGCCGTCGCCGACAACGATGAAGCCCGCCGTCATCTGGGTATGGCCATTGAGCAAATGAAGCAGATTGCTGCGACGCGCGCACGCGGCTGAGGCTGGCGGAATTGCATTGAAATTTGAACGGGCATTCGCAGCAGCGGGTGCCCGTTTTTTGTTAGAAGTGCGGCGTGACGGGGTGCGCGCACTGGGGGCTGTGAACAAAATTGACGGTTGCTTGGGTCCTGGCCAACGCCTGGATGACGCTGAGGGTGCGGAGCTTTAGTTGCAATCACAGTCGGCGGATTGGGCGCTGACGAAGACGGGGGCGAAGCCGCCGCCGGGGGTGCGGAAGTTGGTGGTTTGGCCCTGGTAGAGGCGGGCGGCGAGGAGACGGATTTCTCCCGCGTAGGTGTAGGCGCGCAGGTCGGCTTTGAGAATATGGTGCTGGCCGTCGACGGCGATCATCCGGGTGCTGGGCGGGACTATATCTTGGGCGACGTAGTCGAGTTTTGAGATTTCGGCCCAGACTTTGTGGGTGACCTTGTCGCCACGGTAGGTGGCTTTGCCGCCGTAACCGCCGGCGGGCTTGAAGAACAGATGTTTGCGTTGGTTCCAGAGGGCGTCGAGGTCGGCGTTTGCGAAGCGTTGCGTGCGGGGGATGCCCGCGAGGAGCGTTGCGATCTGGCGTTGCGGGATAGACCAGGAGCGCAGCAGGGTCTCGTTGGTGAGGAGGGCTAAGTTGCGTTTATCGGCGTAGAGGGCGTGGGCGTGCGGGTTGGGCGTGACGACGACGTGGCCAGCGAGATAGGCGTCGCGGAGGGCGCGGGTGTTGGGGCTCGTGAAGTCGAAGTCGGTCAGGCGATTGTAGACAAGGTCGATGGGTTGGCCGTCGTGCCAGAGGGTGCCGTCGCGGTAGGTGAGGGCGTCGGGGGCTGAGATGACGGCGCGGATGCCGCTTAACTCAAACAAGCGCTGGAACAAGACGAACTCGGGGTAGAGGTATTGGCCGCGCGGGGCTTCATCGACGATGGCGATGGAGCGCAGCAGGCCTTTCTGTTTGGTCGCATTTTCTTCACGCGAACCGGTACCCACTTGGCTTGAAAATGCGCCGTTGGGGCGTTGGCGATGCCATTCGGATTGGAAGTCGGCGAGGAAGCTTGTGAGCAAGGTTTGGATGTCGCGCGGGGCGGCGGAGGCTTCGGCGAGCATTGGCGCGCAGCAGATTCGCTGCGCTTGCAGCAGGTAGGCGTTGAGGAGTGCGCCGCCGGCGTTGGTGTTGATCTCGATGAGGCGAGGGCCGGATTGCCCTAAGTGGAAGTCGTAGCCCATGAAGATGCCGATGGGGCCGGGTTGGAAGCTGGCGATTTCGGGGGCGTTGGCAAGGACGGTTTGGCGGTAGGCGGGGAGGGCAGCAACGGCTTCGATGGTGGTGATCGTGGCCTGCATTTGCGCGGCGTGGGTGGCGGAGAGGAACATCGGCTGGGCCGAAAGCAGATGGGGATGGGAGGTGGCCAAGTCGTGGCAGAAGGTGGCGTCGCCGACGATGGTTTCAGCGGCTTTGCATAGGGCGTCGCGGTCCAGCGTGATGCAGGTGCAGTCGGTGTTGAGGTGCTCGATGGACTGCGGGGTGGTCATGGGGACCTGGGGGGATGGGCGGGGATATGCGCGAGTTTTGCGGCTTCGATGAGGATGGCTTGGTAGACGTCGCGTTTGAAGGGGACGATGGTGTCGAGGAGGTCGCTGGCGGGTGTCCAACGCCAGCTGTCGAACTCTGGTTTGGGGCCGCTGTGAGGGGTTATGTCGACTTCGCTGTCGGGGCCGGTGAAACGCAGGACGAACCACTTTTGTTTTTGGCCGCGATATTTGCCACCCCAGACTTTCTTTTCGAGTAGCTTCAGCGGCAAGTCATAAAGGTGCCAACCGGGGATTTCGTCGAGGATCGTCAGCGAGGTCATGCCGGTTTCTTCCTGCACTTCGCGCAGGACGGCGGCGGCTGCGTCTTCACCCTCGTCGATGCCGCCCTGGGGCATCTGCCACCAGGTGCCACGGCCTTCGGCATCGCCGGGTGCGTCGTAGCGGCGACCGACCCAGACGAGGCCTGAGGGATTTAAGATCATCGCGCCGACGCAGGGGCGGTAGGGGAGTTTGGAGGCGTCGATTTTCATCAGGGGATCCATCGGGGGGAGGTGGATGGGGGTGGTGTAGCGTATTGCAGGGGCGGAGGCCAGATCGAGGAGGTGCGTGCGGCGCGGAAGGTGATTTGGGACCGATACCACTCTCATGCGGGTAAAGACCCCGGATCGGCGAGTGCAGAGCCGTCCGGGGAAACAGTGGAGAGGGAGGGAATTAACCCGGACACAAAATCCCCCAATGTTGTCCTGGATGGCAATTTCCCCTCCCAATGTTGTCCCGGACAAGTGCGCCGTTGCGCACGCAGATCCGGGATCTTTACCACTCACAGTGAGAAAGACCCCGGATCGGCAAGTGCAGGGCCGTCCGGGGAACCAGTGGAGGGGGCGGGAATTCGATTAGGCTGGACGGACTCTGACCCATCGTAGGGTGCGGTTTTTGAAACGACAACGGGCACCGATGGGTGCCCGTTTGGAATCATTGATGCGCTTGCGATGTTGCCGCCCCTCACCCTGACCCTCTCCCCGTAAGGACGGGGAGAGGGAATGTGAGGGTTAGTTCGGGACGGCTTTCTTTTCTTCGGTGAGGCCAGTGGCTGGGGCCTTTTCGGGGGCTTTGGCTTCCGTCACCGTGCCGCGCAGCATGCCGAGGGCGTACTGGAGCTGGGTGTCTTTTTCAGGCTCCTTGGGGACGTAGGCCGAGGAACCCGAGGTTTCGCGGACTTCCTTGCCATCGGCGGCGTCCTTGGCTTCCTTGTCTTTGTCCTTGCCGACATCCTTGCCCGCGTTGCCGGGGTTTTTCAGATGGCCGCGGAGGCTGGCTTCGCCACGGTTTTTGTCGACGGCGGCAACCTTGGCTTTCATATCGTCGGGCAGCTCTTCCTCGACCACGATATCGGGATCGATGCCCTTGGCTTGGATCGAGCGGTTCGACGGGGTGTAGTAGCGCGCGGTGGTCAGGCGGATTGCGCCGTTCTGGCCGAGCGGGATGATGGTCTGGACCGAACCTTTACCGAACGAGCGGGTGCCGATGACGGTGGCGCGCTTGTGGTCTTGCAGGGCCCCGGCCACGATTTCAGAGGCGGAAGCCGAGCCGCCGTTGATGAGGACGAGGACCTTTTTGCCGTCGGTGATGTCTCCCGGGTGGGCCTGGGCGCGCTGGGTTTCTTCGCCGTTGCGGCCCTTGGTCAGGACGATGGCACCTTTTTCCAGGAAGTCGTCAGAGACGGAGATGGCTTGATCGAGCAAGCCGCCCGGGTTGTTGCGCAGGTCGATGATGTAACCCTTGAGGTCCTTGCCGATCTGTTTCTTGAGGCCGTCGACGGCCTTTACCAGATTAGCGTGGGTCTGCTCGTTGAAGGTCGAGACCTTGACGTAGGCGACATCGCCTTCGGCGCGGGCTTTAACCGGATTGATCTTGATGACATCACGGACGACCTTGATGTCGAAGGGGTCGTCCTTGCCCTTGCGGATGATGGTCAGGTTGATCGGCGTGTTGACGGGGCCGCGCATCTTTTCGACCGCCTGCTCAAGCGTCAGGCCGGTGATCTGGTCGTTGTCTAAGTGGGTGATGAGATCGTTGGCCATGACGCCGGCTTTGTAGGCGGGGGTGTCATCGATGGGGGAGACGACTTTGATGACGCCGTT
>JANOVN010000348.1:0-3467 GCA_031417455.1 Hyphomicrobiaceae bacterium
CCCTCCCGCAACGGATGCGGTGGTCCGTCGCAACACAGATCTGATGCGGGCCAGCAATTCTCGGGGATTGAACGGTTTAGCCAAATAGTCGTCGGCGCCCAATTCAAGGCCAAGAATGCGATCCGTTTCATGTCCTTGTGCGGTCAGCATGATGATGGGGACCAGCGAACTTTTTCGCAGGTCCCGCAAGAGCTCGGTGCCGCTCGTGCCAGGAAGCATGACATCGAGCACGATGAGATCCACCCGGGCCCGGCGCAGATATTCGTGCATCTCCCGGCCGTCCTGGGCAGTCAGGACGTGAAAGCCGTTGGACCGCAGAAACTTTGCCACGAGCTGTTGCAGCGAGCGGTCATCGTCGACCACGAGCACTTGCGTGGCACCGCTGTCGCCTGATGCCACGCTTCCGCTCTGCTGGGGCTGGTCGCTCATGTCACCTTCACGGTCAGGTCGAGGATCAGTCGAGTGGCGTAAATCTCACCTGCTCGGGCTTTGAGCCAACATTTTCCAAAGATACAACGACTTTCATTCCTTTGGCTGCAACGAAGTCGCCTTTGCCCTTGAGCAGGTTTGGTTCTGCTGGCGTCAAATCGATCTTGATCGTTTTGCCGCCAACCAGGACCGTCGCTGTCCCTTTAGCTGCTTTGGTGGCGACGGGGTTCACGGCTGTGTCGGTGACATAGACTGTCAATTCGCCGCCCTTGGCAACGAGTTCCCAGTGGCCATCGGCTGTGTCGATGATCTGGCCACCAGTGGTTTCTTTGGCCGAATGCTTGTGGCCATCGCCAGCTGCCAGTGCGCCGGTCGCAAATGTGGCGGATAGGGCAAGTACGGCAAGGGTGAATTTGAGTTTCATGGTCGTCTCCTATTGGTCGGTGTCGTCGGGCATCAGTAGGCCTCAGCGGTTTTAGCTTCGGCCTTGAGGTCCTGCAGATGGAGGAGTGATTTTTCGCCATACCGCAGGAAAAGGATGGGTGTCAGGAACGTGTCGAGCAACGTCGAGCTAATCAACCCGCCAAAGATTGCAATGGCGACGGGATGCAGGATCTCTTTACCCGGCGCATCTGAACCGATGATGAGCGGCATCAGCGCAAAGCCCGCTGAAAGAGCCGTCATCAAAACGGGCGACAACCGTTCGAGGCTGCCGCGCATGACCATTTTGCGACCGAACTGCTCACCTTCAAACAGCACCAAATTAATATAGTGGCTGATCTTGAGGATGCCGTTGCGGGTAGCGATGCCAGTCAAGGTGATGAAGCCGATCATGGTCGCGACCGACAGCGGCTGGCCTGACAGCCAGATTGCGATCACGCTGCCGATGAGAGCGAGGGGCACGTTGCCCATGATGATGAGTGCCAACACCACAGACTTATAACGGCTGTAGAGCACCACAAAGATGGCGCTGAGTGACAGCAGGGCCAGCAGCGAAATGGTCTGGGCTGCCTCCTCCTGCGCCTGGAAGGTGCCCTCAAGGCTAGTGAAATATCCCTGAGGCAATTTCGCAGCCGCTATGCTTTTTCGCACCTCGCCAATGATGGTTGCCATATCCGAGCCGTCGGAATTGGCCAGCACCACGATCCGGCGACGGCTGTTGTCGCGCAGGACTTGGTTGGGGCCATCGGTTTCTTCGACATTGGCGAATGTCGCCAATGGCACTTGCCCATCAGCGACTTTGACGAACAGGTTGCGTAGCCCTTCCGTTGTGCGGTCCGTATCTTTGACGCGTAACACCACGTCGTAACGGCGGCTCTCCTCGATCACTTGGGAGACGACACGCCCGTTGATGAGCGTTTCGAGTGATTCCGTCACGCTGCCGGGTGTCACGCCGTAGAGGGCAGCCTTGTCGTAATCAACGGCGACTTGGACCTGAGGGATGCGCACTTGTTTTTCGATCTGCAAGTCAGCGATGCCTTTGATCGTCGATAGCCGCTGGCGCATCTGCTCGGCCAAGCCGCGCAATGTGTCGAGGTCGTCGCCATAAATCTTTAGCGCAATTTGCGCTCTGACGCCCGATTGGAGATGGTCGAGGCGGTGCGAAATCGGCTGGCCAACATTGGTGTTCATTGGCAGCGGTGTCAAAACACGGCGGATGTCGGCGATGACGGCTTCGCGCGAGCGGTCCGAGCGCTTCAAGTCCACGTCGATCTCGCTCGAATGGACACCCTCGGCGTGTTCGTCGAGTTCGGCACGACCGGTCCGGCGACCGACTTTCACGACTTCGGGCACCGTCAGGATGAGCTTTTCAGAGAGCAACCCGATCCGGTGGGATTCGGGCAGCGAAATGCCAGGAATAAAGTTCGTGGAGATCGTCAGCGTTCCCTCGTTGAACGGAGGTAGAAACGCGCGCGCCATGAAAGGTACGGTGGCTGCGGCGCTGATAACGCCAAAGAGGGCCGCAGCCATGACGAACCCGGACCGGTCGAACGCCCATCTCAATCCCGTTTCGTTGCCGCGCTTGAGGACACGGACGAGCCAGCTATCGTGCTCGTCCAGCCGCTTAAGATTGCCGAGCAGATAATAGCATAGCACCGGCGTTACCGTGATCGAGGTGACTAGGCTCGCTAGCACCGATACGATGTAGGCAACGCCGAGAGGGGCAAACAATCGCCCCTCAATTCCGCTCAAAGCGAATAGCGGAATGAATACGAGGATGATGATCGCGGTCGCGTAGATGATGCCGGAGCGGACCTCCTGCGAGGCCTCTGCAATCACTGTCAGTACGGGTCGAGGATGAGCCAGTTCGCGGTTCTGCCGCAAGCGGCGAAACACGTTCTCGACGTCCACGACGGCGTCATCCACAAGTTCGCCGATGGCAATCGCGAGGCCGCCGAGCGTCATCGTGTTGATCGTGAGCCCGAAGATCTGGAACACGATGATAGTAATCACGATTGAGATCGGGATGGCCGTCAGGCTGATGAACGTGGTCCGCCAGTTCAACAAGAACATGAACAAAACGATCGCGACGACGATCAGCGCCTCGACCAGCACCGTCGTCACATTATCGATTGAGGCCTTGATGAAATCGGCTTGGCGAAACAGCGTCTGACCTGCATTGACGCCGGGCGGCAGCACGCGCTGCAATTCGGCCATCGCGGCTTCAATGGCGCGCGTCAGTTTGACGGTATCGGCGCCGGGCTGCTTTTGAATCGATAAGACGACAGCAGGCTTACCCATGTACCCTGCATCGCCGCGCTTGATGCGCGCACCGAACTGAACCTGCGCGATCTGGCTCAGCTTGACCGATATGCCCTGGCGCTTGGCGATAACGAGGTTCTGCAGGTCAGCCAGCCGGGTGGTGCGACCTATGTTACGGATCAAGAACTCGCGACCGTGTTGATCGACGAATCCGCCGGCCGTGTTACCGCCAAATTCCTTGAGCGCCGCTTGTACCTCATCGGGCGTGACTTTGAGCGCTGCCATCTGCACAACATCGAGCGTGACCCGATACTGCCGCACTTCGCCGCCGATCG
>JANOVN010000349.1:0-1531 GCA_031417455.1 Hyphomicrobiaceae bacterium
TGGACATGCTACTATGGCCCGCCCGGCCCCAAGACGATGGCTGCAGGTCTCCGTCGCCTGTCGGAGCGGCTCGCAGGATACCAATTGGCTCAACTCATGCATCAATCTGCAACCGGACGAGATGTGTGAATCCCGTAGCCACAAGGGGGAGGGGGAAGTTCTGTCCGTCGCTTACCGCGCGTCGGGGCTGGGGTTTGACATGAGGCCAGAGGCGAGGCCGGGGGTGGGCAGTCCCGCGGTGGGAGGGGCTTCGGTGGTTTTGCTGCCGATATCGCGGAGGCCGCCTGTGGTGGCCGGGGGGCTGCCGGCGGTGGTGTAGGCTGGCTGGGTCGATGGCTGCTGGCCAGCATCGAGGCTTTTGACGTTGAGCGGGGTGACCTTGTCGCCGTTCTGGCAGGTGCGGACGGCGAGCGGGTACAGCGGATCGAGGCCGGCGGGCGTGCTGTCTTCGGCCTTGCGGCCATAGCGGGTGCGCCATTCGGCGACCATGCCGGTGGCCTGCTTGCGGATGCCTTCGCCTGCACCGCAGAAAATGTTTTGATAGACGTCTTCAATCCAGATGCGTTCGCGCGGCGGGGCATGCTCGACGGCGACGGCGATGAGGGCGAAGGCGCGAATCTTGTCTTGCTGCATGAACTTTCCGCGCCAATACAAGTCGGCGAGGAAGGCTTGCGCGCCAGCGTGGCCGCGCTGGGTGAGGACGGCGAGCCAATGCTTGGCGTTGGCGATGTCTTCGGGGATGCCTTCGCCCTTGAGCTTCATTTTGATCAGTTCGAACTGGGCGTCTTCGTCGCCGAAAAACAATGCGGCGTGATGGAGGTAGTCGGCGGCGCGGCGGTAGTCGGCGTTGAGGCCGATCTCGGGGATGCCGACGCGCAGGTAGCCAGCGAGAGCGGTCAGCGACTTTGCAATCAAGGGCGCGCGCTTGTCGTCGTCGGGATCTGCGTCGGCGTATTCGTCGGCGATGGATTGATAGAGCATGTAGGCTTTGGCGTGGTCGGTCTCGGGACCGGCGTTGTCTGAATAGAGCTGGGCCAGGGCATATTGAGCCAACAACACGTTGCCAGCGGCTGCGAACTCAAGCGCGGGGAGAGCGCTGGCGTAGTCGCCGCGCTTGTAGGCGGTCAGCCCTGCCTGGAGGGCGGCTGCGGGTGATTTGTACTGAACGGCTTCTTTGGCGGCTACTCTGGAGGCTTCGGCGGCATGGCCAGAGTGTCCTGGCACACTCGTTGCCAGGACGCCTGCGATCATCAAGCCAAACAGCGACCTAGATATCGGCATAGCAAACAACTTCAGCCTTTCCGCCAGCGTGGGTCACAGCACCGTGACGGGCTGGACCAACCTGGTCTGCAAATTTCGCGATTGCGCCGCTGCGGTGGATCGTTTGGCGCGGGGTCCAGGAGGCGCGGCGGCGTTCAAGTTCGGCGAGCGAGACCTCGAGGTCCATGGTTCCGTTTACGGCATCGAGATGGATGATGTCGCCGTCTTGGACGAGGGCAATCGGGCCGCCAATGGCAGCTTCTGGGCCGAC
>JANOVN010000350.1:0-3426 GCA_031417455.1 Hyphomicrobiaceae bacterium
GGACGCATCTGCTAGCATGAGCGTTTTGAGGCAACCGTTGTCGGTTGAGGGCGCGCGGCGGGAGTGAGTCAGTGCGGGCGCATTTAACGATACTTAAAATCATTTTTCTTGCGCTGACCACGCTTGTTAGCTTCGGGAACCTAGCATTGGGGCAAAACATACCCGTGTGTGCGACCGTCGATCCCGATTTGGTCAAGGCGTTTGCTCAGGCTAGGAAAGAGTCAAGCAATTGCCCGGTAGGATGCAAAGGATGCGGGTGCAAAGGCGGACCGGGGTATAGAAAATCTGATGGACAGTGTGCCAGCTACGCCAGCCTTGTGCGGGAATGTGGTCCGCCCCCGCACTCTGGTTGTTTGCGGGAGTGCGCTCCCGTTATGGATGGCTGCCGCAGGCCGTCTGTTAACGAGGTAGAGAAGGCGTCTATGGCTTTAGTCGAGGCCGCCAAAAATCGTCCTTCCTGTCCTTCGGGCTATCGCTACGCAAATAACGACCGATGTGTTGGGGTGAAGACGGCCAAGACTCTCTGCGGAAATGACAGCAACGTATGTATTCCAGATCCTGTTCGAGTCGTTCCCACTCAATAGGCACGTGCCTTTGGTGAATTTGGGATGCAGCGTTGAGGGTTAAGGTTCGACGGTTGATGGTTGTCGTGGGTGGCCGCCTTCGCGGCCATGACGAAAGTGTGGGGGCCCTGCGACGCACAAAGGGCTGGACTGAAGGGGCGGTTGGGGTGAAGAAGGCCAAGACTCTGTGCGTAAATAACAGCAACGTATGTATTCCAGATCCTGTTCGAGTCGTTCCAACTCAATAGGCACGCGCCTTTGGTGAATCTGGGATGCAGCATTGAGGGTTAAGGTTCGACATTTGATGGTTGTCGTGGGTGGCCGCCTTCGCGGCCATGACGAAAGGGTGGTGCCCTGCGACGCACAAAGGGCTGGACTGAGGGGGCGGTTAGGGCGAAAAACAGCTTGACCACTTATCTAGGCGAAATTCATGACAACGATTCCTGATTTTACGAAGATTGATCTGACTTCTGGCGTTCAGGGGGCAACTGCTGCGGCGGCTTCGGCCAAGCCTGCCGAGAGCTGGATGACGCCGGAGGGGATTGCGGTGCGCCCGGTTTACACGGCGGCGGATACGGCGGGGTTGGATTTTCTCGACACGATGCCGGGCGTTGCGCCGTTCCTGCGCGGGCCGTATCCGGCAATGTACGCCTTGCAACCTTGGACGATCCGGCAGTATGCGGGATTTTCGACGGCTGAAGACAGCAACGCGTTCTACCGGCGCAATATCGCGGCGGGGCAAAAGGGGTTGTCGGTCGCGTTCGATCTCGCCACACATCGCGGATATGACTCAGACCATCCGCGCGTGCGCGGCGACGTAGGGATGGCGGGCGTTGCCATCGACTCGATCTACGATATGCGGACGCTGTTTTCATCGATTCCGCTTGCCGACATGACGGTGTCGATGACGATGAACGGGGCGGTGCTGCCGATCCTGGCGTTGTTCATCGTGGCGGGCGAGGAACAGGGGGTTCCGGCTGCGAAACTAGCCGGGACGATCCAGAACGACATCTTAAAAGAATTCATGGTGCGGAATACGTACATCTACCCGCCCGGGCCTTCGATGCGGATCATCTCGGATATTTTCGCGTACACGTCGGCGAATATGCCGAAGTTCAACTCGATTTCGATTTCGGGCTATCACATGCAGGAGGCGGGGGCGACCGCCGATCTGGAGCTTGCTTACACGCTGGCCGATGGGGTCGAGTATGCGCGGGCGGGCGTTGCTGCCGGCATGGATATCGATACGTTTGCGCCGCGGCTGTCGTTCTTCTGGGCGATCGGCATGAACTATTACATGGAGATTGCCAAGATGCGGGCCGCGCGTCTGCTGTGGGCGTCGCTCATCAAAAAGGAATTCGCGCCGAAGGATGCGCGGTCGCTGTCGCTGCGGACCCATTCGCAGACGTCGGGCTGGTCGTTAACGGCGCAGGACGTGTTCAACAACGCGACGCGGACGTGCTTTGAGGCGATGGCCGCGACGCAGGGGCATACGCAGTCGCTGCATACGAACGCGCTGGATGAAGCCATCGCGCTGCCGACGGATTTTTCGGCGCGGATTGCGCGTAATACGCAGCTGTTGTTGCAGCAAGAGACGGGGACGTGCCGGGTTATCGATCCGTGGGGCGGGTCATATTTCGTCGAGCGGTTGACGCATGATTTGGCCGTCAAGGCGATGGCGCACATCACCGAGGTCGAAGAGTTCGGCGGGATGACCAAGGCTATTGCAGCCGGCATTCCGAAGATGCGGATCGAGGAAGCGGCGGCGCGGACGCAGGCGAGGATCGATGGAGGCAAACAGTCGATTGTCGGTGTGAACAAGCTGCAGGTCACGGACGAAACCAAGATCGACATTCTAAAGGTCGACAACAAGTCGGTACGCGAGCAGCAGATCGCCAAGCTGGAACGGTTGCGCGCCGAGCGGAACCCGGCAGACGTCAAGGCGGCGCTGGCGGCGTTGACGGAAGGCGCGCGCGGCAACGGCAACTTGCTCGATCTTGCGGTAAAGGCTGCACGGGCGAAGGCGAGCGTGGGCGAAATCTCGGACGCTATGGAAGAGGTGTTTGGCCGTCACCGGGCGGAAATTCGCGCGATCTCGGGCGTGTATAGAGCGGAGGCTGGCGGCATGAATACGAACGTGGCGAAGGTGCTGTCGCTGGTTGAGACGTTTGAGAAGAACGAAGGCCGCCGTCCGCGTATTCTCATCGCCAAGATGGGGCAGGACGGGCATGACCGCGGGCAGAAGGTGATCGCGACGGCGTTCGCCGATTTGGGCTTTGACGTCGATATCGGGCCGTTGTTTGCAACGCCCGATGAAGCGGCGCGTCAGGCGGTCGAGAACGACGTGCACGTTATCGGCGTGTCGTCGCTGGCGGCTGGGCATCTGACGCTGGTGCCGGAATTGAAGGCGGCGCTGGCAGCCGAGGGGCGCGACGATATCATGATCGTGGTCGGTGGCGTGATCCCGCCGGGTGATTATGCGGCGTTGTTTGAGGCGGGTGCGAAGGCGGTGTTCGGGCCGGGCACCAATATTCCGGAAGCAGCGATTGATTTGATCGCGAAGCTCACTGCGGCGCTCGGGCATGAGCGGGCGGCGGCGGAGTAAGGGGGTGGTGGGCCAAGGAAGTTGTTGGGTTGCGGACTCGTCACCGGCGCAATACGCAAGAGCTATTGCGCCCTACGGGCTGGGAATTTTTTTGAGAAACTTATCCCCGCTCCCTCAGCGTCATGAGAGATTGGCTCCATCGCACCACGCGAGGGTCACGGTTGACGAGCTGGGTCTACAGGGGTGGTTGCGGGTTTGAGTTTGGTATTCGGCAACCCGTCAGCTGGCCCGGATCGTATTGCGATGGTTTGCTCCATA
>JANOVN010000351.1:0-2332 GCA_031417455.1 Hyphomicrobiaceae bacterium
CGACCGCTGGCAGGTCGAAGGGAAGCAGGTTAGCGTCGGTCATGGCTGTGGCATCCGGTGAAGGTACGCCGTACATCGTCTAGACACCGATTTAATACGCGATACCAACATCTTGCGCCACAGCCAACCCTACTTTCCTCACGCCTGATGCATAATGGGGGCTAGCTGACGCAGCCACTTTGAGGGGGGGGGCTGAGCGGTGGCATGTTATTTGCTTTTGTGATCTGAGCCGCAATTCTGCGTGAAGGGTCTCCGAATGTTCAGCGTTTTTATAGTGCCGCTTCTCACCGCAAATTTTACCGCCTATCCCGCATTCGGCGATCGCGGTGCGGCCACCCCCAGAAAAGCAGAAAGAAACCCGCAGATCGAAGCCACAACTGACCGTGGACCGATTGTAGAGTTAATCGTCCGCTGTCAAAACGGAACTGCGATCATTTCATACTCAAAAATTGAGCGGCTTTATTGTTCGCCCAAAGCCGTTTGCACCAAGCAGCTTGGGCGAACCGTCGATCAGGCGTGCGGGCGCTGAATAAAGAAAGGCGCGGGGAACGCCCGCGCCTTCTCATTTGCCCAATTGAATGTTGAATTATCGCATCAAGGCCGTCAAAAGGCGGTCGAATTCCGAGTCGTGATATTCAGCGAATTGCGTCAGTTGCTCGGTAAACATCGGCGCTGCTTCAGACCGTTTCGTTTCCTTCAATGGTTGAATTTCTCCCGAGTTCGTCTGAATGACGACCTGGCGCTCAATGGTTGTCCCATCCGACATGATCGCCACGACCCGAAGCTGGATCTGCTCGACGTCGACGGGGCGCTCGCCCATCAATACCTGAGGTCCGGCGCGATCAAGCCAGCCAGGCAGCGGTCTGCCGTCCGCTTGCAAAATACGATATTCCACAACGGATGCGTGATCAGGGATGGCGGTGTGAGACAAGTTCACAATCAAAGTTCTATCGCGAACCAAACTGTCGAGAATGATCTGACCCCGCGCATCCGACAAGGGATCGGCCGCAAAAGTGTACCGTAATGAGAAGCCAGTCAGCCCGTCCGGGTTCCAGTTGCTCGTGGCCTGACCGAAATGCTCCTCGATTAAATTTTGCAGACGCCAGACAGGCGTTGTAGAGCGCGGATCGATCTGACTCAAAGGTCCGCCCGTAGTGCCTCCTAGATGACTGATCTGGTTGGCGGCCGCGCCGATGATCCCGGAAGCGCCAGTGTTTAGACCGTTAAATGAGCTACCGAGATCTCCCGCTGCATGCACCGCATCGAGCACAGCACCCACCGCCGCGATCCCAGTGTTACCCGGTAACAAACTCGTTGGTGTCGGAGCATCTGGAGTAGATGGTCCCGCAGTGTGGATGTTCGGGGTGATGAGCACCCGAGCCGTCGTGGTCGAGAACCCGCCCTGCCCGTCAGTCACGGTGTAAGTGATCGTGGCGAGACCGACAAAGCCCGGTGCTGGTGTAAAGTCCAGCGAACCATTGGGATCGATCGTAACATCGCCGCTGCTGCTGGTGGCCGAGACAATCGTCAGCGGATCCTTATCGCTGCCGCCGTCATGGTCGTTGGCGAGGACGGGAATATTCACAGCCTGATCGGGCTGCGAATTGGCTGTGTCAGCGACAGCAACCGGCGGCACGTTGGAGAAGGTGAACGTGACGATGGTGGTGACTGAACCGCCGTGTCCGTCGCTAGCTGTCACCGTGACGGGGTATACGCCGTCATGGTTGGGGCCACCCTGCGACGCATCCGATGCAGGCGTTCCCGTGAATGTACCCGTGGCTGGATCAAACGATAGGCCGGGCGGCAACATGGACGGCACGACGCCATAGGTCAGCGTATCGTGAGCGTCGGGATCGATAAATACGCCAGCAACGCTTAACGGCGCAATCGGCGATCCATCTTTGCCCGAGATCGGAGCTACGACTTGGAGCGGGTCGGCTGGCGGCAGGCCGGTGACTGGATCGACGACCACAGGCGCATCGTTCTGGCCCACGACCGAGATCGTAACCGAGGCGGTGGCAAAGCCGCCGTTTCCGTCGCTCACTTGATAAGTGAACGTATCGGTTGCAGTTTCGCCAACCGACAGCGCGACGAAGACGCCGTTTGGATTGTAAACGTAAGTGCCGTCCACGTTCATGGTAAGCAGTGCGCCCGACGGAAGTGTAATTAGCGTACCAACAGCAGTCGGGTTGCCATTGACCTGAGTGACGGCGAGGGGGTCGGTGTCGCTGCCGCCGTCGTGGTCGTTGGTGAGGACGGCGCCGGTTGCGGTACCGTGTTCGGGGACGGAGTTGGTATCGTTGGTGGCGACGGGTGCGACGTTGCCGATGGT
>JANOVN010000352.1:0-2420 GCA_031417455.1 Hyphomicrobiaceae bacterium
ATGGGCGGATTGCGACGCCAACGGGCGAGAGCCGGTGGATTAACGGCGATGCGGCGCTTGATCATGTGCACCGGCTCAGGGCTGCGGTGGATGCGGTTATTGTGGGGGTCGGGACGGCGGTTGCGGACGATCCGTTGCTCAACGTGCGCCGTGTTGCCGGGCGCAATCCGGCGCGGGTGGTGATTGATCCCAGCGTGCGGTTGCAGGTCAATCCGCGATGTTTTGAGGGGGCGGACGGGGCGGTTCGGGTGTTGATCAATGCCTGCGGGACGTCTGGGCCGGAGGGCGTCGAGACGATCCAAATCGAGCGCGAGGCCGGGGTTTTGCCGCCCGACAAGATCGTTGCGGCGTTGTTTGCGCGCGGTTTCAAGCGGTTGCTGATTGAGGGCGGGGCGACGACCGTATCGGCTTTTATCGATGCCGGGATGGTGAACCGGTTGCATGTTTTGGTTGCGCCGGTCATTCTGGGATCTGGCAAGACGGGATTGTCGCTGGCGCCAATTGAGCGGCTGTCTCAGGCGTACCGACCGAAGACGGATGTGTATGTGTTGGCGGACGGCGATGTGTTATTTGATTGTCACTTGAAGAGTTGAGATGCTTTTTGCTTGGGTCGGCTTTTCACGGCGAACCGCGCTACACTTCGCCTAAGCCTCCCTGCGATTTATAGGATGGCACCATGCCCCGGACCGACGCTTCGCCCAAGACTTATCCCCGTTCTGAAGCTCTCGTTTATTCTCCCGTTGCGCGCGGCCTGCATTGGAGCGTGGCGGTTCTGGTTTTAGTGACGGCGCCGATCGGGCTCATTATGAGGGATCGTGGGGCGCGCGATATCTGGGATGCGACGACCAATAATTTGTATTCGATGCATAAGTTGATCGGGGTGACCATATTGGCGCTCATGATCGCGCGGCTGGTTTACCGGGTGTCGCATGGTGCGCCGCCGCCGGAGCCCACTTTGACTCCGGTAGAAAAGGGCGTCAGCACGGTTGTGCATTGGGCGATTTACGTGATGTTGTTTGCGGTGCCCATTGGCGGGTATCTGGGGATTTCGTATTATCCCGCGCTCGATATCTTCGGGGTGAAGGTTCCGGGGCTGGTGACGCCGAATGAGGAGACGGCCAAGGCGGTGTTCAAGCTGCATGGGTATGGCGCAATTGCGCTGCTCGGGCTGATTGCCCTCCACATCGCTGCAGCGCTGATGCATGGGTTTGTGAAGAAGGACGGTGTGCTGGGGCGGATGATTCCAGGGATGAAGAAGTAGGGGTGAGGGAAGCTAATCACTTTCGGTTTGGCTGGCTTTGCGGGATTTGCCTTCGCCGACGTCGACGGTTGCCAGGTCGGCGTCGAAGACGAGGCGCTTAACGCCTGCGACGCAGACGAAGCGTTTGCCCCGGGCGCGGCCGATCAGGGTCAGGCCGGCTTTGGTGGCGAGATCGACGCCCCAGGCGGTGAAGCCCGAGCGCGAGACCAGGATGGGAATGCCCATTTTGACGGTCTTGATGACCATCTCGGAGGTCAGGCGGCCGGTGGTGTAGAAGGTTTTGTCACCCGGTTTGACGCCATTCAGGAACATGTAGCCTGCGATCTTGTCGACGGCGTTGTGGCGGCCGACATCTTCCATATACAGCAACGGCTTATCGCCTTTGCACAGGACGCAGCCGTGGATCGCGCCGGCCAACAGGTAGAGGCTCGGTTCGGTATTGATTTTCTTGGTCAGGGCGTAGAGATCCGACGTTTTAAGACGGGCGCGCGGGTTCAGCTTGGTTGCTGCGAATTCTTCCATCAGGTCGCCGAAGACGGTGCCTTGAGCGCAGCCCGAGGTCTGCGTCTTCTTTTTCAGCTTATCCTCGTAGTCGGTCTTGCGGGCCGTGCGCACGACGATGGTGTCGATGTCGTCGTCGTAGTCGATGGCGGTTATTTCATCGTCGGCGCGCAACATGTTCTGGTTGAGAAGGTAACCGACGGCGAGCAGGTCAGGGTGATCGCCGATGGTCATCATGGTCACGATTTCACGGGCATTGAGGTAGAGCGTCAGCGGTCGTTCGGTGACAACGACGGTCTCAACGGTGCGGCCCTCGTGGTCGATGCCGGGGACGGTCGAGGACAAGCGCGGGTCGTTGGGCGTCGGGCGGATGGTGAATTCTTTCAAGGGCGTTTGTCCTCATAGGCTGTTGCCGTGTTGGTTACTCGCTAGAGCACGTCCGCTCCTCAAACTCCCCTCTTTTTTGACGCAAAAGGAAGAGTGAAAGCCTGCTGCGAAGCGCATTGACATGAACAGGGCAGGTTCTATCCACTATAACGCATGAAAATACCGGGATGGGGCAGGGGCGATGGAACTTAGGGTCAATCGGCGGGGCGTGATCGCGGGTGCGGTGGCGGGCGTGGCGGGCGTGAGTGCGCCAGCGGTTGCGCAGGGTTTG
>JANOVN010000353.1:0-12149 GCA_031417455.1 Hyphomicrobiaceae bacterium
ATGCCCAGGCACATCGAACAGCCAGGTTCGCGCCATTCAAAACCGGCCTCTTTGAAGATGGTATCCAGGCCTTCCGCCTCCGCCTGTTCCTTGACGAGTCCCGAGCCCGGAACGATCATCGCGTACGCCAGCTTGTCGGAGACCTTCCGGCCTTCGACGACCTTGGCAACCGCGCGCAGGTCCTCGATGCGGCCATTGGTGCAAGACCCGATCCACACCACGTCGAGGGGGATTTCGGTCATCGGCGTGCCGGGCTTCAAGCCCATATAGTCCAGCGAGCGGATCATCGACGCCCGCTTGTTCTCATCTCCAACCTTCGACGGATCAGGCACCGTACCGGTGATCGCAACCGTATCCTCGGGGCTCGTGCCCCACGTCAGCGTCGGCGGCAGCTTGGCGGCATCCAGCTTGAGTTCGCGGTCGAAATGCGCGCCTTCGTCGGTATGCAGCGTCGACCAGTATGCCATCGCGGCATCCCACGCCGCACCCTTCGGCGCTTTGGGGCGGCCCATGAGATACGCGTACGTCTTCTCGTCCGGCGCGATCAGTCCAGCGCGTGCGCCGCCCTCGATCGTCATGTTGCAGACCGTCATCCGGCCTTCCATGCTGAGTGCGCGGATCGCTTCGCCGGCGTACTCAATGACGCTTCCATTGCCGCCAGCGGTCCCGATCTCGCCGATAATGGCCAGCACGATATCCTTGGCCGTCACGTTGGCGGGCAGCACGCCGTCGACGGTCACGCGCATGTTGCGGGCCTTCGTCTGAATGAGCGTTTGGGTGGCGAGCACATGCTCGACTTCACTCGTGCCGATGCCGTGAGCCAGCGCGCCGAACGCGCCGTGCGTCGAAGTATGGCTGTCGCCGCAAACGATGGTCGTGCCCGGCAGCGTAAAGCCTTGTTCAGGCCCGATCACATGCACGATGCCCTGGCGCTTATCGAGTTCGTCGAAATATTCGATGCCGAAGTCGCGCGCGTTCTGCGCCAGCGTCTCGACCTGGATTCGGCTGTCGGTGTCCGCGATCCCGTGCGAGCGGTCGGTCGTCGGCACGTTATGATCGACGACGGCCAGCGTCTTTCCTGGCGCACGGACCTTGCGGCCTGTCATGCGCAACCCTTCGAACGCCTGCGGGCTCGTCACCTCGTGCACGAGGTGACGGTCGATATAAAGCAGGCAGGTGCCGTCGGGCTGGCGATCCACGATGTGGTCGTCGAAAATCTTGTCGTACAGGGTCTTGGCGGCGGCGGGTGCGGACATGAGGCAGAAGATCTCCAGCAAGAATTTGAGCAACACATAGCGCCACAAGGCGAACTCGGCAAATCAACACGGAAAAAGTTTGCCGCGCTACCCCGGCGAGCCGCGCCCGGTCATCGCGAAGCGATGCACTGCATCCACCGAGCGCCTCGGCGCGTGAGGCCCAAAAGAACAAAAAAAAGCTGGACTGCGACAAGCGCGCGCCCAGCTTTCAAGTCAGATAGTGCCGTCCAAACGACCGGGAGCAGAGGGGTGATGGCAAACTAACCGTCCCCACCCCCGGGGTTGGGATGCTTTCTTATACGGAGGTGCGACACGCTGGACCAGGGGGTTCGTGTAAAATTTTTCACGCTCGCGTGATCGTTTATTCGCGGAACCGGACTTGACAATTACCCGCTGAGCTGACCGGCCCAGATATTCGTTGCTCTAGGTCAATCCGTGGCGCGCTCTGTGTGCTGTCTGAGCGAATGCTGAATTTCTCCCGGTGGTCGTGGTTATGAGGGGCGGCAACGACCTTGCATCCTACTCACCACTCCCTACGCCCTTGCTCAATACTTCCACTGCCGGGCCTGCGAGACGAGATAATCGCGCAGCACCTGCACCTTTTTAGAGGTCTTGAGCTCTTCGGGATAAACAAAAAGCACCGGCAAGGTCGGCGGCGAGGCCTCATTCAACACGTTGACGATGTCGGTCTCTTCTTCCGTCATATAATCGGGGATCATCCCGATGCCGATCCCGGCCCGCACGGCGAACTTCAGCGCCACGACACTGTTGGCGCGCAACACCGGCAAGCGCGGCGGCTGTCCGTCGCGACCAGCCATTTCGAGCCAGCCAATCGGCGACAAATGGTTTTGCGGCGGTCCATCGTAACCAAGGATGCGATGCCGGTCGAGATCGGCCAGCGATTGCGGCGCCCCGTAGCGCTTGATGTAACCCGTCGAGGCATAGGCCTTGAGCTTCATGGTGGCGTCGGACGCCGGATAAGATCCGTCTGCACCGGCTCATGAATCCAGATCGCGACATCGGCTTCGCGCATCGAAAGGTCGAGCTGGTCGTCGTTCAAGATAAGAGCGATACGGATTTCGGGGTACATCTCCATGAAATCGCGCAGGCGCTGGGTAAGCCAAACCGTGCCGAGCCCGATGGGGGCCGTGATTCGCAGCTCGCCCTGCGGCTTCGAGGTGGCATCCGTCAGCAGCGTTTCCGCAGTCTGCAGCTTAGTCAGTACGTCCGTCGCTGTGCGAAACAGCATCTCGCCCTGCTCGGTAAGTTGCAGTCCGCGCGCATGACGGTGGAACAATGCGACCTTCAAATCGCGCTCGAGCGCCGAAACCTGACGGCTGACCGCCGATTGGCTCATATGCAGTTGATCGCCAGCATGGGTAAAGCTACCGGCTTCCGCCGCGGCATGGAAAATTCTCAGCTTGTCCCAGTCCATAGGTCCGCCCGCTGGTTGCGCCTCCCCATAAGGGAGCCGAAGCATCGCAGTGATAACTCAGCCATGCGCTTTTTGCAAAGCTGGTCGTTGGTATCAGCGGCGATGTGATTAACATTGGGCAACCCGCAAATGCGCCAACCGCGCCGCAGAATCGATGTTAAGGATCGTGCATCACCAACTCAGGATTCAGCGCGCGGGGTTGGTGGCGCGGCGTCGATGCGAAGCATCGCGTAGCGATGACGCGCAAACAAAGAGACGCCACCCATTGTCCAGCATCCTGTCTCACTTGAAGCATGTCGTGACCGGCGGCGCGTCGCCGTCGGTTCGCGAATGGCCCGCAGGCACCACCCCTACGCCCGAATATGAAAAGGCGATCGACTTCCTGCGCCATAGCGACGGCCACCTTTTCGTGACCGGGCGTGCGGGTACCGGAAAATCGACCTTACTGCGCGCCATGCGCGACATGATTACCGACGATGTCGCCGTCGTCGCCCCAACCGGCTTGGCGGCCGTCAACGTCGGCGGCCAGACGATCCATTCGTTCTTCGGCCTTCCGCCGCGCCTGATCCGCCCCGATGATATCAAACGCTCCCGCAACGGCAGCGTGATGCGCAAGCTCAAGCTGCTGGTTATCGACGAAGTCTCTATGGTGCGCTCCGATATGATGTGGGCCATCGACCAGTCGCTCCGCATCAACCGGGGCAAATCGCGCGAACCCTTCGGCGGCCTCCGTCTCGTGATGTTCGGCGACCTCCATCAGTTGCCGCCCGTTGTCCAAGAGGCCGAAGCGGCGGAGCACTTGGACAGCACGTTCGGCGGCCCGTTTTTCTTCTCGTGCAGTGCCTTGCAAGAGGGCGCGGGCACCCATCGCCTCGAACTGACCGAAGTTTTCCGTCAGAACGATCCCGAATTGATCTCCGTTCTGAACGAAGTCCGCGATGGCGAGGCGTCGCCGCGCTCGATGGAAATCCTCAACGCCCAGGTTAATCCGCTAAAGACCTTAGGCCAGGGTGACCCATATGTAATCCTGACCCCGACCAACGCGGTCGCCCAACGCATCAACTCGGCCTACCTCGAAGCCTTGCCCGCCACGCCGTTCAGCTATCAAGCCGGCGTCACCGGCGAATTCAACCCGTCTGCCCACCCCACCGATCAGACGCTGGTGCTCAAGCACGGCGCCAAAGTCATCATGCTGCGCAATGACAGCGAGCGGCGTTGGGTAAACGGTACTATTGCGCGCATCTCCAAGCTCGACGAAAAGCGCGTCTGGATTGACATCGACGGCAAGGAATACGAAATCGAGCCGGTGGCCTGGGAAAGCCGCCGTTACGGCTACGATCAGGCAGCTCAAAAGGTTGTCGAAACCGTCGCCGGCACGTTCAAGCAGTTCCCCATCCGCCTTGCGTGGGCGCTCACCATCCACAAGGCGCAGGGCCTTACCCTCGACAAGGTCTATATCAGCCTGGGGCGCGGCACTTTTGCACACGGCCAAGCCTATGTCGCACTCTCTCGTTGCAGGGCCTTGGAAGGTCTCGCCTTGGACCGCCCGTTGCGCAATTCCGATATCATTTTTGACCCCGCAGCGCTGCGCTATCGTGATGTTTTCCCTGAAATTTAACGACTTGATCAGCCTATGTTGCGGGTGCGAAGTTCCGTAAGAACATGTCCTCTACAACATGAGTGCCGAACGCCGGAACAACGGCACATACGCTATTGCTTCACAGGTATTTGAAGGGTGCGGCGCAATAGCATGTTGCGCTGCAATAATTCCGCAGTATATTGCCCTCCAAGAGCGGTCGTCCTGCACAATAAATAGTCTTCGCGTGACCCCGCCTTATCAAAGTCGCAATCAGGCAAGTGTCACAATCAGGAGAGACCCCCATGACCGTTCAAGAAGACTTCGCCAAGCAGGCCCAGGACATGTTCGCTGCCGCCAAGGATGCCAAGATCCCCGAGAACATTCAGCACATGGCTGAAGAAACCGTCACCAAGACCCGCGATGCGTTCCACAAGCTCAACGCCGTCGCCAAGGATGGCGCCAAGGTGATGGAAGACGTCGTTCTTGCTTCGACCGCTGGCAACAAGGCAATCGGCGAAAAGCTGTTCCAGAACACCGTTGCAAACACCGAATCGCTGTTCGACGTTGCCCAGGCAATGGCGAAGGCCAAGACCCTGCCGGAAGCCGCCCAGATCCAGGCTAAGTTCTTCCAGTCGCAGATGACGGTTGCCGGCACGCAGACCAAGGAACTCTTCGAACTGTCGACGAAAGTCGCCAAGCAGACCTTCGAAATGATGAATCAGGCTGCCACGAAGTCGTTCGACCAGATCAAGAAGGCTAGCTAAATTCTAAAAGCGGCAGTGCCCCTGCCGCTTAAAGATTTCGCTGTAAGTTTTAAGCCCGAAGCATCATCATGATGTTTCGGGCTTTTCGTTTTGGGTCCGTCAACTTTGCGGCCATCAAAGCGTCACTTGGTTGGCCTTCAATTGCTTGTTGGGGCAGTCGTCGCCAAAAATCGGGTATGGAGAATCCATGCTTAGCTCGCGGTCAGAAGTCATCGTACGCAGCGCAAAGGCCGGTGATGCCGCGCGATTGGCATCGGTCTTCCGGGAGGCATGGCAAAACGCCTACGCAGGGCTGATCCCCCATGCGAGCCTGCAAAACATCCTGCAACGCCGTGATTCCGCGTGGTGGCGATCCCAGATCCGCACCGGCGAGCCGATCATCGTCCTGGAAGTGGCGGGCAAAGTCGGCGGCTATGCGACCGCTGGCATCGCGCGCTCCCGCGGTGCCTATCAAGGCGAGATCTATGAGCTTTATTTAATTCCGACATTTCAAGGTCTTGGGCTCGGTGAGTACCTGTTTGAAGCTTGCCGTTACCGGCTCGATCAGCGCCGCCTCAAAGGCATGATTGTCTGGGCGCTCACGGACAATGATCGGGCGATCGAGTTCTACGAGCGCCGCGGTGGACGTCCCGTCGCCAAGGTCCAAGAGCGCTTCGGCAAAGCCAAGCTCGAAAAGATCGCGCTCGGCTGGAAGTAATACCAATCCGCATAAGTACTGACTTATGCGGATTGGTATCCGCGCGTGGGGTTGGTGGGGCGGCCACGCGCAAAGCAAAGAGAATACCAGCCCGCAGCCTGTCGAACGAAGAGTCAAAACTTCTGCGGGCTGGAAGTAACTTCCCTACTCCATGGTCGGGCTCGACCCCACGGACCCGGCCATCCAGCTTGATTTTACCCTTCCACTGTTTCCCCAGACAGCGTCGCGCGCCTAAATCGGCGTCTACAACGGGCTCTTCCCGCGCTCCCCTTCGACGCTCGGTTCCTTCTGGCAATCGAACGTGCGGGCGCGCTCATCAGCAATCCTGCGCGCCAATACGATGGCGTTCGCATTCGCCAGCGCATCCACGTATCCGACGTGACAGGCTTCTTTGCCCGCAATCCGCGTCACCACGAGAACCTCACCCTTACGGCCGTCCATCTGCGTGAAATAACGCACGATCATGGCGAACGGCACTTTCCGTTTCTCCCGGATCGTAAAGCGCCATTCGATGATCGCCCGGTGAGTGCTGTGCAGAAACGGTGTGTTGAATGCCTTCAGCGTCTGCTGGGCGGCTCGAGATTTGTCTGGATCGGCCCCGGAGGCGACGAACGTGCGATCATCGCCTTCCGCCAGATAAATCGCAAAGCCATCGAGGCCCGGACACAAATAGGCGTTGCCGTCGGGATGGGAGCGCACCGTCTTGCAGGCACTGCGGTCGATGGAAGTGAACAGGCTCTTCTGAAATGTCGTAACCGCGCCTGCGCTGTCGGCACAAACGAGCATAACCCCACCGGCAAACGCAAAAAGCGCTGCCCTGATACCCGCGAGAGGAAGCATCAACCCTTTCGCCTTAGCTCTCTTAAGCGGCGAAGAGCCGCCGTCCGGTCGGACGGACTCATAATAATCGACCGCCTTCAGGTCGCTTGTTTTGCAAGTGGGTATGACGAGCATCCCGTGGATCGAAACCGCCATCATGATCGCGCCACCTAATCTTGCCCCCCAACATCGCCAGCACCGAGTGTGCGGGTATTCGCTTTTTTCATCCAGCCCTCGAAACAACCCGTTGTTAATCGAAAGACTAAAGGAGGTGGCCTCGTCCGCACCGGTTTCATCCAATAAACTATAGTAATCTTCCAGTCGGAACTGGGGCGGCAGCACCCTCCCGCTAAAAGGGGGTGTAGAGTTTAGCGCACCGATCAGCTAGCAGGTATTCAAACGCCACCCCACCAGGAGAACAGCCGATGCGCTTAGATGCCATAAAGATCGGAAACAACCCGCCGCATGACATCAACGTCGTGATTGAAGTCCCAGTCGGCGGCGAGCCGATCAAGTACGAAATGGACAAGCCCTCGGGCGCACTCTTCGTTGATCGCTTCTTGTATACGCCGATGCGCTATCCCGGGAACTACGGCTTCGTCCCTCATACGCTGTCGACGGACGGCGACCCTATCGACGTCCTCGTCTGTAACACGCGCGCAATCGTGCCGGGTGCGGTCATCAACTGCCGCCCCATCGGTGTTTTGATGATGGAAGACGATGGCGGCGGCGATGAAAAGCTGATCGCGGTGCCAAGCCACAAGCTGACCAAGCGCTATGATAACATCAAGACCACCAAAGACCTGCAGCAGATCTTCCTTGACCAGGTCGAGCACTTCTTTGCCCACTACAAGGACCTCGAACCTGGCAAGTGGGTTAAGCTCAAAGGCTGGGAAGACGCAGCCTTCGCCGAACGGGTCATCATCGAAGCCATCGAACGGGCCAAAGACAAGGGCTGATAAAACAAGGGCTGACAAGAAACCTCAGCGCGCATTATCCCTTTGTCGATGCGCGCTGCAGCACGCTTTCACACGGCTGGCTGGCTTGGTATACCCAGCCAGCCAAACGAGGTGAGGCCGCTGCGGCCAACAGCAATCAACTCGACGTCTAGCGTTGATAGCAGACCGGATTAGGACACTAAAATGCACAGCGGCGCTCAGCCCTCACGTATCAGAATTGCCGTGATGGGCGCGGGCGGACGAATGGGCCGCGAACTGGTCCGTGCAGCCAACCGGCCCGATTGCATCGTCGCGGGCGGCACAGAGCGCGCGGGCTCGCCGCTGCTTGGCCAAGACCTCGGCACCCTCGCAGGCCTTGGCCTGCTTGAAGTCGCTGTGACCGATGATGCGCTCGATTTGCTGACCCGGGTCGATGCCATCCTCGATTTCACCTCCCCCGCCGCAACCGTCGAATTCGCAGGCCTTGCTGCCAACGCGCGCATCGTTCACGTTATCGGAACGACCGGCTTCACCCCGCAGCAGGAACTAGCCATCACTGCCGCCGCCCGCCATGCCGTCATCATCAAAGCCGGCAACATGAGCCTCGGCGTCAATCTCCTGACCGCGATCACCCGCCAGGTCGCGGCCGCCCTCGATGCCGACTACGACATCGAGATCGTCGAAATGCACCATCGCCACAAAGTCGATGCGCCATCGGGTACGGCGCTCATGCTGGGCCAGGCTGCAGCACTTGGACGCGGTGTCGAACTCGAAAAAAACGCTGTACGCGTACGCGACGGACACACGGGTGCCCGCAAGTCCGGTGATATCGGCTTCCAGTCACTCCGGGGCGGATCGGTCGTCGGTGATCACACGGTCATATTCGCAGGCGAGGGTGAGCGCATCGAACTCACCCACATCGCCCAGGATCGTTCGATATTCGCGCGTGGTGCAGTCAAGGCAGCCCTCTGGGGTCAAGGCAAGAAACCGGGCGTCTATTCGATGCTCGACGTGTTGGGAATATCGGTCACCGGACCAGCCAACCCAAAAAAGAGCTGAAAAACCAAAGAGAGCAACGACTGACGATGACGATCCACCAACCCGTTGCCGGCCAATCCAGCGCCCCGTCCAGTAAGGCGAACGCCACCATGATGTCGAATGTGCTCGTGCTTGTCCGCCATGGCCAGAGTGAATGGAACCGCCTCAACCTGTTCACCGGTTGGCGCGACCCAGACCTCACTGAGCGCGGCGTGATCGAAGCGCGCTGGGCCGGCCGTCTCATCAAGACGCAAGGCGTGACATTCGACGCAGCCTTCACCAGCGGACTGAAGCGGGCGCAGAACACGCTCGACATCATCCTGTCTGAAATCGACCAGCCCAACGTCCCCATCACGCGCGACGTAAAGCTGAACGAACGCGACTACGGCGACCTGTCCGGCCTTAACAAGGACGAAGCCCGCAAGAAGTGGGGCGATGAGCAGATCATGCTCTGGCGCCGGTCTTACGACATCCCCCCTCCAGGCGGCGAAAGCCTCAAGGACACCGCAGCCCGCGTCCTCCCCTTTTACGACGCCAACATCTGGCCGCTACTCCAGGCTGGCAAGAACGTCATCGTAACCGCGCACGGCAACTCACTGCGCGCGCTCATTATGCGCCTGGAAACCCTGACGGGTGAAGAGATCCTCCAGCGCGAACTGGCAACCGCCGCACCCATCGTTTACCGCCTGAGCGCGCAAGGCGTCGCGATGGAACGCCGCAACCTGCTCCACGGCAGCGCCACCCCCAAAACCGAAGACGCGAGGTAAATTCGCCGCTCCATAGCCGGGTGTGACTTTCGACCGTATCGCGCAGTGATCGGGGGCGCCTACGAAATGTTTGTAGCAACGCGAGTTTCAAGTTGAAATCTCCGCCCTATCAACGTCATCCCAGCGAAGGCTGGGATCCAAGCAACCATCATTTTGACGCGATTATTACGGGGCTTGTGACCCAACTGGGCCGCGAGAGGCACAAAAAAAGCCCGCCGCAGGCGGGAAGGGAGCAAGGCGACCCGCGGTGAGCCGCGCCCTGCCGGAGCGCCTTTGGCGCGTGAGGCACAAAAAGTGAGCCGAACCTCTCGTCAAGGTTCGACCCACCAGTGTCGTCTCGATTGCGATACGCCGCGACTTCGAGACGTTTTGCGTCACTGCAACAGGGGCTTCATCGTTGCGCTGTGACGCAGCTGTTGAAACAACGAGCCGCCGCGCGGTTTATTCTCCGGACCGCAATCTTTTTTCGCCCGGTTGAATTTCACTCTACTCACAAGCTGCGGGTTTCTTTCCGTTCGAGCCCCAGCTATCAAGTCCGCCAGAAGATATTTCAGCACGAGAGGCATAGTTCGATGGCGTGGGATGATTTGGACCGCCAAGCTAACGATGAAAACAAGCGTGATCGTGATCGCTGGATCAGCGCCTGGATCGGCGTGCTTGCCGTGGTCCTCGCCATCTGCGGCATGGGCGGCTCCAACGCCACCAAGGAAGCCACATTGAAGAACATCGAGGCAGCCAACCTGTGGGGCTTCTTCCAGGCGAAAAATCAGCGCCGCGAGATGCGCCGGGTCGAGGCCGAACAGCTGGAATTCATGATTGCAGCCAATCCGCAGATGCCAGAAGCGGCGCGATTTGCAGTGGCCGACAAGTTGAAGGCATTGAAAGCAAACGACGAACGATTTTCATCCGATCCCGAAAAGATTGGCGCTGACGGCAAGAAATCCGGCGGCGAGGGGCTGGATCAGTTGTTCGAAAAGGCCAAGTCGCTTGAATCAGAGCGAAACCTCGCCATGCAGCGCGACCCCTATTTCGACTACGGCCAGGCCTTCCTGCAGATCGCCATCGTTTTGGCGTCCGTCGCCATCATCTCCAGCGGAGCACCCCTTCTGATCGCCAGCGGTGTCATCGGCCTTGCCGGCGCCCTCATGACCTTCAACGGCTTCACGCAATGGGTCAGCCTCCCCTTCATCAATTGAGGTGCAACCGCTAGCCCTAGAGCCTGATCGTTTGAGATGGAAGCATTTGCGGACATCGAGAACGTGAATCAGTCTCTAAAAGCAGAGACCTAGAGCGCGTTCGCACCGTGGATTTGATTAAATCAAGAGCGAACGTGCTCTAGCGGCCACCCTTGTGGCCGACGCGGCCCCGCTGCGCAGCAGCAATTCACCAGACCGGCCGACCAGAAAAGTTGCAGTAAGCCGCATCACCCTTTAGACGTACCCGCTTCCAATCACACCTAACCTGGACCTTGAAACATGGCCACCCATAAACTGCTTCTGCTGCCGGGCGACGGCATCGGCGTCGAAACCATGGCGGAAGTTGAGCGCATCGTCGCGCTCTTGAACAAGAAGGGCAAAGACACCTTCGAAACGTCGGCCGATCTCGTCGGCGGCGCGGCCATCGACAAACACGGCACACCCATCACCGACGCTGCCATGGCCAAGGCTGACAAAGCAGACGCCGTGATCTTCGGCGCGGTTGGCGGCCCCAAGTGGGACAACGTCCCCTACGACATCCGTCCCGAAGCGGGCCTCCTGCGCCTGCGCAAGGATCTCGACCTGTTCGCCAACCTCCGCCCGGCCATCTGCTATCCAGCCCTTGCGGACGCTTCCTCCTTAAAGCGCGAAATCGTCGAAGGCCTCGATATCCTCATCCTGCGCGAACTGACCGGCGGCACCTACTTCGGGCAACCCAAGGAAATGGTGACGCTGGAAGACGGCCAGAAGCGCGCCGTCGACACCACCGTTTATACAACCTACGAAGTCGACCGCATTGTCAAAATGGCCTTCGATCTCGCCCGCTTGCGTAAGAAAAAAGTCCACATGGCCGCCAAGTGGAACGTCATGCGTTCCGGCGTGCTCTGGCGCGACGTGACGGCTGCAACCCACAAGTCCTATGCTCCCGACATCGAACTCCACAATATCCTCGCCGACAATTGCGCCATGCAGCTGATCCGCAACCCCAAGCAGTTCGACGTGATCGTCACCGACAACCTGTTTGGCGACATTTTGTCCGACGAAGCCGCCATGATGACCGGTTCGCTCGGCATGTTGCCGTCTGCGTCGCTCGGTGCCCCCGACGCCAAGACCGGCAAGCGCAAGTCGCTGTATGAGCCCGTCCACGGCTCGGCTCCTGACATTGCAGGCAAAGGCTTGGCCAACCCCATCGCCACCATCGCAAGCTTCGCCATGGCACTGCGCTATTCGCTGAATCGTACGATACTGGCCGACCAGATCGATGCCGCTATCGCTGCCACCCTCGCCAATGGCCTTCGCACCGGCGACATCATGCAGCCCAACATGACCAAGGTCGGCACCACGCAAATGGGCCAAGCCATCGAAGCCGAATTGACGAAGTTGATCGCCTGATCCACCGTCACTCCCTAGCCGGGCTTGCTTGCCCTCGAACTCGTTCCGAGGGACCCGGCCATGGAGCGCCACCAGTTCAGGCAATTAAAACATAGCCCTTAAGTCATGGGGTCCAGGGGACGCGTCCCCTAGCCTTCACTTACTAGCCTGACTACCCAGCCTCGACCGCAATGACTATTTATTTACTCCATGGCCGCCCTCCGAGGCGGCCATCCAGGAGTTCCGGGCTCTGAATTCACCGCTTGCGGCCCTGGATGGCCGGGTCAAG
>JANOVN010000354.1:0-1872 GCA_031417455.1 Hyphomicrobiaceae bacterium
TCAGGCTTGTTCTTTCGAGGGCTCGCAGGGCAACGGCCTCAAGATCCCCATAATTAATAACGGCGAGGCCGCCGGGTGATAAGAACAGCATTCAATCATCCAAGGACCTCTCCCGCAGACCCTCTTTTTTTATCGCTCCGGGCCCTGAGGGTTGCGGAGGGATTGGTGCGTGGGCCCCTGAAGACCTCAGTCAAGCGCTCGGATGTCTGGTTTAAATAGTATTCCAATTACAGCTTCCCGCAGACGGCCCTGCACTTGCCGATCCGGGGGCTTTACCTGTCTGTGAGTTGTAAAGATCCCGGATCGGCGTGCGCAAGGGGGCGCACTTGTCCGGGACAACAGTGGAGGGGAAAATTGCCATCCGGGAAAGCAGTGGGGGCGGCGTTTGTGGACCCTGGGTCCCGTGTCTGCACCGCACCGTGAAGGACGCTGCAGTGCGCACGGGATGGCAAATTCCGCGGATGACAGGCAGAGCTAAAGCCAGTCCATGAAGCCGCGGCGGAGGACGAGGACGCGGTCTTGGGGGACGGGGAGGCGGGGGACGTCTTGGCGGGGGACGGGGACGACTGCGCCACGCAGGGCCCGGCTGACGCCGCCATGGGAGATGACGACGGCATCGCGCTCGATGCTGTCGAGCCAACCGTTGACGCGGACGGTCAGGTCTTCGTAGCTTTCGCCGCCCGAGGGACGCCAATGCCACCAGTCGCGGGCGCGTTCGGCGACGCCTTCGGGGTCGGTTTTGGGTAAGTCGGACGCGAGTTGGCCTTCCCAGTGACCGTAGTTCATTTCGCGCAGGCGGTCATCGTATTGGACGCCTTCGGCGGGCAGGCCGATGGCGGCGCGGATGATGGCCATGGTCTCGCGGGTGCGGTCGAGCGGGCTTGCGATGTAGTCGAGCGAGGCGGGAGCTGGCAATTTTGCCTTCAGGGTCAGGCCGTTTTGGCGTGCCTGTTCGCGGCCCTTGTCGTTCAAGGGGATGTCAACCTGGCCCTGGTAACGCGCCGCAGCGTTCCAATCGGTCTCGCCGTGGCGGACGAAGTAGAGGGTGACGCCGGGTTTCATCGGGTGCAATTTACTCTTCGCTGCGGGCGACCGAAATGTCGGGGGCGTCTTCGTTCTTCATGCCCTGGACGTGATAGCCCGAATCGACGTGGTGGATTTCGCCGGTGACGCCGCGCGACAGGTCTGAAAGCAGGTACAACCCTGCGCCGCCGACGTCTTCGATGGTGACGGTGCGGCGGAGCGGGGAATTGTATTCGTTCCAGCGCAGGATGTAGCGGAAATCGGAAATGCCGGACGCGGCTAAGGTCTTGATGGGGCCAGCGGAAATGGCGTTGACGCGGATGCCGTTTTTGCCGAGGTCGGCGGCCAGATAGCGGACGCTGGCTTCAAGCGCTGCTTTCGCGACGCCCATGACGTTGTAATGGGGCATGACCTTTTCAGCGCCGTAATAGGTCAGAGTCAGCAATGAGCCGCCGGGGCTCATCAGCTTTTCGGCGCGCTGGGCCAGGGCCGTGAATGAGTAGCAGGAGATCATCAGCGACTTGGTAAAGTTGCCTTCGGTGGTGTCGACGTAGCGGCCGTCGAGTTCGGCCTTGTCGGCGTAAGCGATGGCGTGGACCAGGAAGTCGAGCTTGCCCCATTTGGCGGCGATTTCGGCAAAAACGGCGTCCATGGAGGCGGTGTCGGTCACGTCGCAGGGCAGGACGATGGAAGAATCGAGTTCCCCGGCCAGCGGGATGACGCGCTTTTTGAGGGCGTCACCTTGGTAAGTTAGAGCGATTTCAGCGCCTTGTGCGTGGCAGGCTTTGGCGATGCCCCAGGCGATTGAACGGTTGTTGGCGACGCCCAAAATCAAGCCGCGTTTGCCCG
>JANOVN010000355.1:0-19558 GCA_031417455.1 Hyphomicrobiaceae bacterium
TTGATGGATCTGGCATCAGCCATTGCGCCTGCCCCAGTCGCTTTCCTCGTCAACGCAATCCTCCCCAACGACGCCTTCCCAGCCGCCACACCTGTCCATCGCCACTTCCACACCACCGTTTACGACGAACCCGGCATCGGCCCCCGCCCCAACGGACGCCTTGCCCGCCGCGTCTGGAAATTCCGCCGCACGCTCCTCAACGCAAAGTCGCATTCACTCCGCTCTCTAGCCATGGCCCAGTCCTCCACGTCCAGCGCCGCCAGCATCCGCGCCCAGGATTGGGGCTGGTCGTCCTGGCGCCACAAATGGCCCGAACTCGAAGCAGCCCTCGCTCTCGTCGCTCATGCTCCCGTCGATCACCTCGTCGTCCCCTCCGCCGACGTTGAATTGATCTGCGGCCTCGCCACCTTGCGCGCCCAAAATGCGAACCTTGCCAACGCGCAAATCCACGCCCGCCTCATCACGCTCACACCGTCAATCGAGCTGCTGGCCGCAAGCTCAACCGCCACGCCCGCCTACCGCGCGTTGATGGAAAGCCGCATGGCGCGAACTCACCTCTACGTCGAAACCCCCGCCATGCGCGACCACATCGCAGCCTCCTACGGCCTGCAAAGCGACGTCTACCCCTACCTTCTCGCCCCCGCCCCGTTCGTCCCCAAGCCCCGCAGCAGCAAAACCGTGTTCGGCTACTTCGGCGGCATGCGTAACGAAAAGGGCTTCCACCGCCTGCTCCCCATCATCGCCAAGGTCGCTGCCGCCCGCACCTCTTCTGATCCTCAGCTTGCCTTCATCATCCACGCCAGCGACGCCCATGGTACGCGCGCAGACGACCTCCGCAAAGCCTTCGTCTCCCTCACCGGCCCCGGACTCAAAATTGACTTCATCGCCGGCCCGCTCAGCGCTAGCAGCTACCAAACCCGCTTCGACGAAATCGATGTCGCGCTCCTGCCTTACACCGGCACGCGCTATGCCTTGAGCGGCTCCGGCATCGTCTGCGAAGCCCTTGCGATGGGCAAAGCCGTCATCACCTCGACCGGCCTCAGCTTTGGCGGCCAGTTGGATGAGACCCACTCCATCGAAGCCCCCGACGACGCAGCCTTCGCCGCCTCCATTCTTGCCATGGCCCGCGACATCGCCCGCTACCGCGCCGCAGCCAGCACTCGCGCCCAACTCTACCACTCAGATGCCGCCAACAGCCCCCTCCTCGCCCGCCTGACGACCGGCGGCAGAGCGGCAGTCTAAGCATGACTTCAAAGCGGGGTTTCCAAAGGCGTCACGCCTTTGGTGGAGGTTTGGAGGCAAAGCCTCCAGTCCCCGTCACTTCCACAACGCCTCATCGGGCGCGAAGAAATCCAGCGGCCCATGGTTGGCCCACACCCACGACGATTGCCCCGTCACCGCAGCCGACGTAGCACTTTCCCCCGACGCATCGAAAAACACGTAACACTGATCGTAGTAAAACCCGCCCCCGCGCCCGAGCGGATACCGCTCCACGGGCCACTTGATCTGATCGAGATAGAGGTTGCGCCCGGTCAGCAAATCCATCCCGTCCTTGACCGGCATCGACGCCAGCAGCGATTGCAACTTGCGCTGCGAGTCCGCCTCATCCCACGTCAAATCGCCGACCAGCCGCTTCATCAATGCCTTCACGTCGGCAATCATCACCGGCTTTCGCTCCAGCCGGTCGTCCGACACATCTTCGAGCGACGGCAGCAGCTTACGCACGCTCTGAAAACACACATTATATCCCGCCGTTTTCGGCCGCGCAGGCAGCGGCGCCTCAAGCTGAATCCCCAGCTTCTTTAATGCCGACGCCGTGTTGATGAGCCAGATACTGGTCGCTGGTACATTGAGCAATTCCGCCAGAAACCCCAGATCGACGTTACGCATCTCGGTCGCGTATTCGAGCACGAGACCGTTCAGCGCGCGAGCCTGATCGAACGCCTCGTTCGCGATCACAACTTTGTTCTCTTCAAGCTTATAGCCATGAAATCCGAGCGTCCCGCCCACGTCCATTTTGCGCTGCGGCCCACGCCCGGTGACGTACTGAAACACCCCGCCGAGAAACGCGATGGCGCAGGCTGAATAGCAAACGTCATCGCGCCGCACGTAACTGACCAGCGCGTTGTCGTGCATGATCCGCCCGATTTCGATCCCGTCCGCAAGACTGCCGCCCGGCGAGTTGAGCGCGATGATCCAGCTGTTGCCGAGTTCGTCGAGCCCTTCACGCGTCGGCTTCAATCCGCGCTTCACATAATCGCGAAACACCTTGGCGTCGCCGATCTTAATCGACCCTGAAAGTACCGTCAGTTCCCCCTCGCGCGTAAGCTCAATCGCCCGCGCCTCCCCCGCAACAAGGCAGGCGACCAGGACAAGGATTGCCAGCAACAGACTGAGATGACGCAGCCCTTCAACGCACCCCGTCCGAGACTTCATGCCCCCGCCCCCAATACGTCATCCAGGCGTTGCGCCGGGACCCAAGCAACCATCAGAATGGTCGAAAACTTTCCCTAAGCGAAACCAGATATCGACTCCGGCAATCCCATCAAAACCCGCCGAAAATGCTCTTGAACACGTTGTCGATTCCGCCCTGTTTGTGTTGGCGCACTTCATAGACTTCGCGCTCGCGCCGCCGCTCGCTGGCGGCCGCCCGGTATTCGAATTCGCGATCCTCGATGGGTGCCAGATGATCTTCTGGAACATCGATTTCGCCCCACCGTCCTTCGAGCGCCAGCGCGATCCGCTCCTCGTGCCCATAGAGGTCTGGGTAGCTGCGAACCTTGCCCGTCTCGTCGGGCACCGCTGTGAAATACGTGACGTGAACCGGGATTTTGTGATCGAGCGCAACCTTGTTGTCTTCCGGCCCATCTTCGATCAGCCCGTTGACCTTAGCCCCATCCCAGCCCTTATCGGCCATCAGCACGAGTTCGGCGAGCTTGACTGGATTGCGCACTCGCACACAGCCGTGGCTGAACGCCCGCACTGATTGCTCGAAAAGCTGCTTGGACGGCGTATCGTGCATGTAAACGGCATGCTTGTTGGGAAACAGAAACTTCACTTGCCCCAACACATTCGCTTCGCCCGGCGGCTGGTAGAACGTGTACGCTTTGAGGTTGGCCGTCGACCAATTGACCGACCTCGGGTCGACTGCGGTCTCGCCCCGCTTAATCTTGAGCCCATTACTCCAGAACATCCCGCCGCCGCCCAGCAGGCTCGGCAGTGCCTCTTTCACCTTAATGCTTTCCGGCAGCACCCAATCGGGCTGAAGCACCACCGTCGCCAACATCTCCGAAAACACCGGCGTCTGGTTCGTGACCAGCCCCGTCACCACCCGCTCGGAATGAATGACACTGTTACTCTTGAACATCCGCAGCGTGAACTCGGGAATATTCACCGCGATATGCGTCGCGCCCATATCGACCGGCATCCACCGCCACTGCTCCATGTTTGACAGCAGCTTGCGCGCACTCGGCGGAACAAGACTGGTCAGCGCGCGCCGCGTCTTCCCTCCGACGATCCCGTCTGCGGGCTCCAGCCCGTTCGCCTGTTGAAACGCGGCCACCGCGTCGCGCAGCGCCGCATCAAAGACCGCAGGATCGCCCGCCACCCCATCGACCATCGGCACGGCCACCTTCAACCGCTGCCGCACGATGGCAACGTGAGGATGCTTTGCGCCCGGCTTGAGGCTCGGTCCCGCCGGAAAATCCGCCACTTCTTCACCGGCGGCTTTCGCCTTTCGCGCCTCGTTGTAGGCTTTGCGCAATGCCTCGAAAGCCGGATGCCTTGGGTTCATCCCGGCCAGAACGGCCTCCGGCTTTTCAGCCGCCGCAATTGCCTCCAGCGCGACTTTCGGTTCAATTAATTGGGGCACACGATCAATGTACGTCGCCAACTGCTTGGCAGGCTCCGGGATCCGCCCGCCTCGCGCATATCGCGCATACTTCAAAACCGCGAGCGACATCCGCACTTCAACGTCGGCAATCTCAGGCTGGCTCAACGCTTTAGCGTCCACCGGCATCTGCGGCGGCACCAACTCGGACGCAGGCAACCCCCACTCGCCCGCTCGTGCAAATTCCGCCAGCAGTCCCACCGCTCGCGGCGTCAACCCGTTGGCATCGGCAAAAACGGGCTTCCCTTCGCGCGCATCGAAAAACGCCCCAACCGCCTTGATTTCGTCTGGCGTCGCCAGCGATGACCGGTCGCGGCGCTCGGCCAATCGCGCCCGGATCGCAAGTGCGGCCGGTGCCGGCGGCGTCAAGTTCGCCGGGTTCTCCACAGCAGGTGGCAATGGCCGCGACTCCCGCGCGCCGGTCCCTGCAGCCCAGCTTTGCCCTGTCGCAACGACAAGAACACCAAACGCTGTAATCAGCAGCAGCGCGAAAGCAGACCGGCAACGACGCATGACGGGAAATCTCCACAAGGTCTCTCCCATTTAGGAGATCCCGCAGTGCTAATCCAGCCATGCCATCAAAGATATGTGCCGATTTTTTGTCACTACCGCTTCATGGTGACCAATCACCCCGTTCAAAATCGCCATTCCGCACCTCCAGGAACATTACACTCACCATCCCCCTTCTTATGGGTCAAAAAAGACGGGGAGTTCGAGGGGTGTCCCCTCGAACGGGGTTTGGGGTGGTCACCCCAAGCGCGCAGCGCTCCTGACCCAATTAAAAAGCCCCAACCTTCCGGTCGGGGCTCCTTAAGCCAGGGGCGATTGAAAGCAATCAAGTCGCGCGCGGTTCTAACCCGTATTCCTGCATCTTGCGGTAGAGCGTCGACCGTCCGATGTTGAGCCGCTTGGCGACCTCGGTCATGTGACCGCGATAGCGTCCAAGCGCGAGCCGGATCATGTCGGCTTCGATGTCTTCCAGGCGGCGGATTTCGCCATCTCCCGACATCGCGGCAATACCAAGTTCCCCGTTCCCGCCCTTCATTTCAACGGTCTGCGGAACGCTTACTTCAGCACCCAGCAGTGCCGGTCCCGTATAAGCCGGGTTCTTGTCGACGTACGCGGGGGCCGCGGGAATCGACGCCTCAAACCCTTCAACGTGCGCGGCGATCTGCGGGAACTCCGCGACCGTCAGCTCAGCACCGTCCGCCATCACGGTTGCGCGAAACACCGCGTTTTCGAGTTGGCGCACGTTGCCCGGCCACGAATACGATTGCAGCAGCCGCATGGCATCGCCCGTGAACCCGGTAACCCGCTTGCCTTCTTCGGCTGCAAACCGCGCCATGAAGTGGCTGGCGAGTTCGGCAACCTCCGACAGGCGTTCACGCAACGGCGCGACATGGATCGGAAACACGTTGAGCCGGTAATACAGGTCTTCGCGGAACTTGCCGTCTTTGACCTGCTGTATCATGTCGCGATTGGTCGCCGAGATGAGCCGGAAATTAACTTTCACCGGTTTCTTCGCGCCGACCGGATCGATCTCGCCTTCTTGCAAGGCGCGCAGCAATTTTACCTGCGCGTCGAGCGGCAGTTCACCGACCTCGTCGAGAAACAGCGTGCCGCCGTCGGCTTCCTGGAACTTGCCGATCCGCTTGTCGGTCGCGCCGGTGAACGACCCCTTTTCGTGCCCGAACAGGATGCTCTCGACGAGGTTTTCGGGGATCGCTCCGCAGTTGACGGTAATGAACGGGCGGCCTGCCCGCTCGCTCTCGCCCTGAATAGCGCGCGCGATCAATTCCTTGCCGACGCCGCTTTCGCCTTCGATCAGCACGGGGATGTTGGAAGCCGCCGCCCGCCGTCCAAGGTTCACGACCTTCGCCATGGCCTCGCCGCGCACGATGAGATCGTTGAACGTCAGCGTCCCATCGACCTTCTTCTTGATGCGGGTGATTTCGCCAGCCAGCGCCTGGATTTTCAGCGCGCTCTTGATCGAAACATCGAGCCGTTCGGGGCTCGCTGGCTTGATCACGAAATCGACCGCGCCGGCCCGCATCGCCGAAATCGCGGTATCAATCGAGCCGTTGGCCGTTTGCACGATGACAGGGGGCATACCAGCTTTCGCTTGCATGGCCTCAAGAACGCCCATGCCGCCAAGGCCAGGCATGACGAGATCGAGCAATACAAGATTGATGGAAGCGCCTTCGGGGCCATCGAGCACCGTCAGCATTTGTTCGCCGGAGACGGCGGACTTCGTTTCATAACCCAGTCGCTTCAGGGTCTCTTCGAGAATGCGACGTTGGGCCGGATCGTCATCGACGATCAAAACACGCTTTGACATGGAACGCTTAAACTCAACGAAACTGGGACTGATACGAGCAGACCGCTGCCAGACTTTGAAACGCCGCTTGTCTCAACTCAAGACACTCAGCATCCAGCAACTCACTCAACATTCATAAGATTGCACCACAACCGTAAACAACCCGTTTCGAACGGCCCTATACTGTATCTTTTTGATCGCCAGTGTCGCCTCAACCACAAAATCCCTGTTCCAAATCAGCCGCTTGCTAACCCAAAAACAATTTCTGTCACAACTCGGAGTGTTCGCGTCGATCTTGTCCCCACCTGGAATTTTGACTAGTATGAAAGTCAGTATTCATCCGCCAGCCGAAAGTTCCCCATGGCCGACGCCGATCAAACGCTGACACTCTCGGTCCTCAAGGAAATCCGCGCGGACCTCAAAGAGTCGCGTGCGGAGACACGCAAGCTGCAAGATCTCTTGCTGTCGTCGGTTGAAAGCAACCGCCACCACTTCGAGGCCATCGACCGGCGAATCGAAGCCACCCAACAACAGATCAAGATTTCGGCTGCCGACCTTGAACTCATGCTGAAGGGCGAATTGATGGGCCGCCACTCCCACTTCGAAACCAAGATCGATCGCCGCATTGCCGAACTCGAAGACCGCTGGACCCCGCCTACTTGAAAAGCCGTGTCCCGCTGCGACGCTACCCCCACTTTGCCTTTTCCAGCAGTTGCCTATAGAAAATGCTTCTACCAAATTGGCCCTGGCGTGTGCCGGGGCTTTTTCATGAGATCAAAAGCGTAGTGCGACCCGTCCGCCCCGTGGCGGCGGCGATTGCGCGAAAAGAGAGAGCCCGCAATGGCAAACGTGGTTGTGGTCGGTGCCCAATGGGGTGACGAAGGCAAAGGCAAGATCGTGGATTGGTTGTCGGAGCGCGCCGACATCGTCGTCCGTTTCCAAGGCGGCCACAACGCCGGGCACACCCTCGTCATCGACGGCGTAACCTATAAGCTCTCGCTCATGCCCTCAGGCGTCGTCCGGCCCGGCAAGCTCGGCATCATCGGCAACGGCGTCGTCGTCGTCCCCTGGGCCGTCGTCAGCGAAATCGATCGCCTCGTGAAGCAGGGCGTCGCCGTCAGCCGCGACAACTTGCGTATCGCCGAAAATGTGACCCTCATCCTGCCCCTCCACCGCGAACTGGACCAGATCCGCGAAGAAGCCGCTGGCGTCGGCAAGATCGGCACCACTGGCCGTGGCATCGGCCCCGCCTACGAAGACAAGGTCGGCCGCCGCGCGCTCCGCCTTCAGGATCTGGTCAACTTCGACACCATCGACGACAAACTCGAACGCCTGCTCGTCCACCACAATGCTCTCCGCCGCGGCCTCGGCAAACCGGAAATCGACAAAGCCGCCCTCAAGGCCGAACTTGCCGCCATCGCTCCCGCAATCTTGGCTTACAAAGACGCGACCTGGGACCTGCTCGACCGCGAACGCAAAGCCGGCAAGCGCATCCTGTTTGAAGGCGCGCAGGGCGCGCTCCTCGACATCGACCACGGCACCTATCCGTTCGTCACGTCGTCGAACACCATCGCAGCCCAAGCCGCCACCGGCTCCGGCGTCGGCCCCCGCGTCATCGGCAACGTGCTGGGCATTGCCAAAGCCTACACAACCCGCGTCGGTTCCGGCCCCTTCCCGACCGAATTGACCGACGAAACCGGCGAACTGATCGGCCAGAAGGGCCATGAATTCGGCACCGTTACCGGTCGTAAGCGCCGTTGCGGCTGGTTCGACGCCGTCCTCGTCCGCCAAGTCGTTAAAGTCTCCGGCATCGACGGCATCGCACTGACGAAGCTCGACGTCCTCGACGGCTTCAAGGAAATCAAGCTCTGCGTCGGCTACGAGCTCGACGGCAATCGCATCGACCGCTTGCCCGCTGGCCAAAACTCGCAGGCCCGTGTCAAGCCGATCTACGAATCCTTCGAAGGCTGGACCGGCTCGACCCGTGGCGCGCGCAAATACGCCGACCTCCCCGCACAGGCGGTCAAATACGTCCGCTACATCGAAGAACTCATCGAGTGCCCGGTCACCCTGCTCTCAACAAGCCCCGAACGGGAAGACACCATCCTCATGCGCGACCCCTTCGCCGATTAGCATCTTCCCTCTCCTTTGCGGAGAGGGCCGGGGTGGGACGTGGCAGCAAAAACAAGCTTGAGGGGCGAATGAAAACCCATTCGCCGCCCTCGTCCCCTCTCCCCCGGGGGAGTGGGTTAAGGTGAGGGGTTCAGCGAACGCGAACAGTTGGAAAACTGGTGCCGCTTGAAATATCAATGGCAATGCGTCGTCGAACCGGCCAGTTGGCCTTCCTTTAAGCGCTATACTTCCTTATTCTTCTCCAGAGCATATGTTTTTCTCCGCCAGCGGTTGAGGCGCAGCCTTTAATCCTCTACAGCCCGTGCACAGATAAAGGCCTCGCCACTTCGGCGTGCCACTGATCGGAGAACACCCATGAGCATTTTTGGAACCATCGCTGCGGCCATTTTCGGTAAATCCGCCCACGCTGAAGCCGTCCCCGCCGATGCCCCCGTCGTCGCGCGCGGCGCAGACGGTGCCCCCGTAGTTGTCGCAGCCAGCACTGCGACCGCTGCTCCCGCTGCAGCTGGTACGGTCGCCGCCCCCGTGGCCGCAACCGTCAACCCGGCTGCTAAGGCACCGGTCGACGTCATGGCGATCCTCGATGCGCTCGACGACAAGACCGATGAAAAGCTCGAGTGGTCGAGCTCCATCGTCGACCTGATGAAGCTCCTGAACCTTGATTCGAGCCTCACGGCGCGCAAAACGCTTGCCAAGGAACTTGGTTATACCGGCGACACCAAAGATAGCGCCACGATGAACGTCTGGCTCCACAAGGCCGTTATGACCAAGCTCGCCGAGAACGGCGGCATCGTCCCCAAAGACCTGCAGCACTGAGCACAAACTGCAAAAAGCCGACAACCTCGTTAGAGGTTGTCGGCTTTTTTTATTGAGTGTCGATCACCGCAATTAAGTGTAAGGGCGTCGAATCCGTTCGATTTCTGCTTGATCAGGGCGGTAATGCGCCGCATCGGGATCAAATTTAGACCAGCCCGTTTTGGCATATTCGTCCCGGCGGGCCATTGGATCGATCGGCTTATAGCCGTTCAGAATGTTTTCGATCTTATCGTCGGGCAGATTGCTCCTGACGGTCAAAAGCGTGCCGCCGCGGCGAATGGCTTCGGAATAGACGTGAGCGTCCTCTTCTGAAGTTCCAGCGTCCACGAGCGCACCGACGATGCCCCCTGTCGCTGAGCCAGCAACGGCACCCAAAGCGGTCGAAGCGAGCCACCCGGCCGCAACGACTGGGCCCAAACCGGGAATAGCAAGCAATCCCAGTCCGGCAAGCAATCCAGCACCACCGCCGACAGCAGCACCTATTCCAGCGCCGGTTGCGGTCGACGAAACTTCGTCCACATCATCGTACTGGTCACTGACGTTTCTGTTCGCGACCAAGCTGATGTCTTGCGAAGCGACACCGATTTTCTCCAGATCTTTCACTGCGCGCTCTGCTTGCGCGTAAGTGTCGTAAACTCTGCTATGGGTTTGCATATCTTGATTACTCCATCATTTTACATTGGGGTGGCGACAACATTGCCTTTGAAATCGACAGCGATGCTAACGGTCTTTGCGCCCTCGGATGCAGTCCCCCGCCAGACGCCATTGTCATCCTTCTTCAGCGCCGAAACGGTGGAAAATCCGGCGGCTGCAGCGCGGTCTTTCGCCTGAGCTTCCGTGAAACTGTTTGCGCCGGCAAGCGGCGCCCCAGCATCCGTCTTCGCTGCCATGAACATGTCGGCTTTGCAGTTCTCCGCAAACGCCTGTTTCGTCAGAGCGCCATCGGCAATGGGCTTGTTGGCCACCCGCATCGCGGCGTAATACCGCGCGCTTTCGGCCTCGGTGAGTTTTCCATCGTTGTTTGCATCCGCTTTCGTCCAAGCGGCGGCGCAGTCGGATTCCGACATCGCAAAAGCCGCAGTCGGTGAAAGCAATAGTGCGCAAACGCAGGCGACCTTAATAGCCGGCTTCATATGCATGTCTCCATTTAAATTGAAATCGTCAGCGCGAAGACATTCGTGTCTATGTCGTCACACCGTTGATATCTGCATAACGTGTGACGCCTTTGCCGGTTCCGGTCGCAGTGCAATATTTTCCTGACAAAGCCGCAACAGCGGCGCCGATAATAAATTCAGCGGCAATCAATACAGCTGCACAATTCTTTCTTTTGCAAAAAATAGAGATCGAATGATTTCACGAGCTTTTCAGCGCTTTGGTAGGCGAAAGTCCTTCACACACCAGCCGCGCAAAACCCACCCCTTATCGTCATGGCCGCGACGGCGACCACCCACGGCAACCATCGATTTGAATGAGGTCTTTCAGCAAGCAATTCACACCCTAGGAGCCGGTTGTCCGTGTCCCGCATCGTTGGCCAAAAATAAGGCAATCCGTCACCATCCGGCCCAACCCGCCCCGCCCGCTTGATCGTGCACGAACAAACCTGTGCATACCGTGACCTTAACCCACGCGTTCCCGTCCTCGTTTTGTCATATTGCACGGCAACAACAGCGTATGCAGGGGAACCGGCACATAACGCTCGCAGCGAACACGTCGCGGCGGGCGCTTTCGTGTGGTAAGTCGGCGCAAGCAAGGTCAGCGGTCAGCCGCTTGGCTGACCGAAGCGGCGAAGAGCCGTCGGCGCGAGCGCCGGATTCGAAGGTCATGACCTCCTTCAGGTCATGACCTTTGCAAGAGACAGAGGGACACCAAAATGAATCCGACGGAATTACTGCAAGGCGTCGCCCACTGGGCAGCCGATGGCGGCGTTGGAATGATCAATCTGTTTTTGCAGGTGAACCCGGTGGATGCCATCAAAGGCGCTGCCATTGCCCCAGCCGATGGCGGCGTCGGCTTCGTCTCCATGTTCATGCACGCTCACATCGTCGTGCAATCCGTGATGGTCGGCCTGATGCTCGCCTCCATCTGGTCCTGGGCCATCATCATCGAAAAGCTGCTATCGTTCCGCAAAGCCCGCCAGGAATCAGACCGCTTCGAACAATCCTTCTGGTCCGGCCAGTCACTTGATGAAATCTACAACGCCCTCGCGCGCGGTAAAAACATCACCATGGCCGCCCTCTTCGTCGCCGCCATGCGCGAATGGAAGCGCTCCGTCGAAGGCAATATCCGCGCGCTGGGCGGCATCCAGCTCCGCGTCGAAAAGGTGATGGACGTCACCATCGCCCGCGAAATGGAACGCTTGGACCGCCGCCTCCTGTTCCTCGCAACGGTGGGCTCCACCGCCCCCTTCGTCGGCCTGTTTGGCACCGTCTGGGGTATCATGTCGAGCTTCCAGGCCATCGCCGTTTCGAAAAACACCTCTCTGGCCGTCGTGGCCCCTGGCATCGCCGAAGCCCTGTTTGCGACGGCTCTCGGCCTCGTTGCCGCCATTCCAGCGGTGATATTCTACAACAAATTCTCAGCCGATTCGGGCCAGATCAGCCACCGGCTCGAAGCCTTCGCCGACGAGTTCGCCGCCATTGTGTCGCGCCAGATCGACACCAGGACCTGAGCAGGTATTGCCTGCACGAAAGAAAGAACAATCATGGGCGCTAGCCTCAATATGGGTAACTCGGGCGGTGGTCGGCGTCGCGGTCGCGGTCGCGGCCGCAAAGCTCCGATGAGCGAAATCAACGTCACCCCGATGGTCGACGTGATGCTCGTGCTTCTCATCATTTTCATGGTGGCCGCCCCCTTGCTAACCGTCGGCGTCCCCCTCGATCTGCCCCAGGCCAAGGGCAAGCAACTGGAAACCAAGGGCGACCCGCTCGCCATTTCGATCAAAGCCAACGGCGACGTCTACATCGCCGAAGCTCTCGTGCCGCTGCCTGAATTGGTGAACAAACTCAAAGCCCTTGCCGCAAGCCGCAAAGGCGAAGACGAACCCGTGTTCGTTCGCGGCGACAAAGGCATCACCTACGGCACCGTCATGAAAATCATGGGTCGTATTTCTGCCGGTGGCTTCAAAAAAGTATCCCTTGTGACCGAGGTTGAAGAAGGAGGCTGAGCGCTTAGTGATGCGGCTCGGGTTCATAGTGTCGCTGATGCTTCACGTGCTTTTGATGGGTTGGATGCTAGTCAACCTCCATCGGACGCCTGAAATCGTCGTGCCCGAAGTCGTGCCCATCTCGGTCGCGATCGTGACGCCGTCTGAGTTCACCCGCATGAAGCAGGGCGACCAGAACACCAAAAATCTCGAATCCAAAGCCGCCGACAAACCCTCCGAAGACGAGTCTACCAAGGAAGCGCCCAAACCCAAGGCTGCTCCGCCCGCCCCCGCGCCGCCCCCGCCAGTCGTAGAGCCCCCGCCACCCGTGCCGGAGCCTCCCAAGCCCGAGCCTGCCAAAGCCGAGCCCCCGCCGCCGACGTTGGAAGAAAAGATCGCAGCCCTTCCCCCGCCGCCCCCTGAACCAGACGGCCCCACCCCTGCTGAGCAGGCCGCAGCCGCCGCCAAATTGGAAGCGGAGCAACGCCAGAAAGCAGCCGCTGCCGAAAAGGCCAAGGCCGCCGAGCTCAAGAAGAAACTCGCCGAGGAAAAGCGCAAAAAGGACGAAGCCGAAAAGAAGCGCTTGGCCAAACTCGAAGCCGACAAGAAAAAGTTCGACCCCAATAAGCTGGCAGAACTGTTGGACAAAACGCCCGACGACGCCCAGCAAAAGGCGCTGATCGACAAGTCGCAAAAGCCCACCGGCGCCAAGCCCACCGGCGATAGCAAAACCGCGACCAATCTTGGCCCCTCCGCCGGCACCGCTCAAGGCCGCGACACTGTCCTATCGGCCACCGAAGCCGACATGCTGAACGCGTTGCTGGATGCCCAGTTGAAGAGCCAGTGGCGTCTGCCAGCCGGCGGCGGTGGCTCCCAAACCCCCATCGTCGCCGTCCGTTGGACCCTAAAACCCGACGGGACCCTCGACGGCGAGCCTCAAGTCCTGCAACCCCAGAATAATCCCATGTTCCAAGTCGCCGCCGAAGCCGCCGTGCGGGCCATAAAAGCCGCCCAGCCGTTCAAACTGCCGCCGGAAAAATATGCCAATTGGCGTGATAACACCTGGAAGTTCGACCCCAGCAAAATGCTCTAAACAGGATTTCGCCCCAAAGTGCTGGCAAAGCCCAGCCTCCGGCAAGCCCGCAGCCTACCAAGCCAAAGACCGATCAGACCGCAGAAAGACCGATAGTATATCATGATGATCGCCGCTCAAACGCTCCGCTCCGTCCGCGCTCTGACGCTGGCTATCGCTGCCCTGATCTCGCTCGCTCACGGTCCCGCACAAGCGCTCGAAGGCACCACGACCCAAGGCCAGATCGCCCCCACCCCCATCGCGCTGCCGTTCTTCTTGAGCGAAGACGGGAAACTCGGCCAGGACGTCGCCGCCGTCATCGCGGGCGACCTAGGAAACTCCGGCCTCTTCAAGGTCTTGGACCCGGCCTCCTACCTGGAGCAGATCCGCGACGCCAATACCGCGCCCAACTTCGCCAACTGGCGCGCAATCAAGTCCGACGCTCTCGTCGTCGGCAAAGTCTCACGCAGCCCCGATGGCCGCATCGTCTCCGAATTCCGCCTCTGGGATGTCGTCAACGGCCGCCAGAAAGCCGGCCAGCGCTTCACCACCACCGCCCAGAATTGGCGTCGCATCGGCCACCTCATCGCCGACCAGATCTACGAACAGCTGACCGGCGAAAAGGGCTACTTCGACACTCGCGTCGTCTACATCGACGAAACCGGCCCCAAGGAAAAGCGCACCAAACGCCTCGCCATCATGGACCAGGACGGCGCGAACGTCCGTCTCCTCAGTCAGGGCAAAGACCTCGTGCTGACCCCGCGTTTCAACCCCGCGTCGCAGGAAATCGCGTTCATGGGCTATCAAGGTGACAAGGCCAAGGTCTTCACCATGAACCTGGAAACCGGCCAGCGCCAGCAGGTCGGCGACTTCCCCGGTGAAACATTCGCCCCCCGCTTTTCCCCCGACGGCCAACGCCTTCTCATGAGCGTTTCCAGCGGCGCCGATACCTCGATCTTCGAAGTCGATCTCCGCTCGAAGCAATACCGCCAGCTCACCAAGACAGCGGGGCTCGACACCAGCCCTTGCTTCTCGCCCGACAGCCGCCAGATCGTGTTCGAGTCAGACCGCGAAGGCACGCAGCAGCTCTACATCATGAACGCCGACGGTTCTGGCGTCCGCCGCCTCTCGACCGGCGAAGGCCGCTACTCCACCCCTGTCTGGAGCCCGCGCGGCGACAACATCGCTTTTACCAAGCAGGCCGGTGGCCGCTTCCTGATCGGCGTCATGCGCCCCGACGGCACCGGCGAACGTATCCTGAGCGAAGGCTTCCACGGCGAAGGTCCCACCTGGGCCCCCAACGGCCGCGTCCTGATGTTCTTCCGCGAAGGCCAGGGTGCCAAAGCCGGTCCCCAGATTCGCTCCGTCGACGTCACCGGCTACAACGAGCGGACCGTCCCAACCCCCGCCTTCGCCTCCGACCCCGCCTGGTCCCCCCTCCTGAACTAAACAAAAGCAAGAAAAGCGGTCGGCCCTTGCTGTCAAAAGCGCCGAAGACGCGCCGCCGCGTGCGCCGTGCCAGAAGGTCTTGGCTCTTCGGCCCAGAGTTTCACCAGCAAAAAGTGATTCTTTCCGGCCACACCCGCCAAATACCGAACCCGGTCAGTCCCCAAAGCGTTATGCATTGAAACGCCCGTTTACCCGGTGTTAATGATTTTGGGTGCTAATAACCCTCAAGTTGCCGAGCTGAAGCGGCGGCAAATCGTGGTGCAGGATCAATGCCTTCACTACGATGCGCCACTACTTCTACTCGTCCTGAGGATGGCGGATCACGGCGTGTCTTTTTCGCATCAACATGACCGGAAAACAATGCGAATTGGCCCTCTGTCCTTGAACAAATCCCACCACACCGGTACCCCAATATACGGCTAGTGCCGATAAAGCAGCAGGAGACACACTATGAAGGCTTATACGGGGCTGATCGCCATTGCGGTCATCGCGGCTGTCGCTCTCGGCGCATGCCGTCGGGAAGTCGAACATACGCCGATGAAACTCGGCGCTCCAACTGCTGAGCAAGTTGCTCGCTAATTCGGGCTTCGGTCAGGTTTATACTGTCACTTCCACTTAAAACTTCAGGAGAAAATAACATGAAGAGCGTTCTCGTTCTCGCTATCGTTGCTGCAGTTGCTCTCGGCGCATGCCGTCGCGAAGTTGAGCACACCCCCATGAAGCTCGGCGCTCCGGCTGCTGAGCAGGTTGCTCGCTAACTTCATTCCTTAGCGTAAGCTGGGGGTTGATTCTAAGGTCGGTCTGGGTGGTGCTCGCATCCCTCGGACCGGCCTTTGACGTTTTTGTGCACCGATTGCATTGCCTTGCTGTGTCCCAGCCCCAACCCTGACGAGCGTCTCGCGCTTGCGTCATAATATCTGTGACTCCAACGCAACGGATGGTTTGATAGCGTCGGCATTGCTGTTATTCCCCAATCAACACACGCAACGGCCATATTTTCGCACAATCAATCGCGTACCCGCTGCAATGACTTTGAAAATGTTCGAGTTCACCGCTCGAGAGTCAAGCCTACCGAGAGTCAAGCCTACCGAGAGCTAAAGCCTACCGAGAGAGAGACACCGAAATGGCAGCTTCGATCACCCCACGCCGTGTAATTCGCGCGCTCTTCATCAGCGCCGCGGTGCTCGTCGTGGCAGCGTGCGCCAACAAAGATGCAAACGGCCCCGACAGCGCGCTTCTTGGTCCCGGCGGCAAGGGCGGCCCAGTCACCCCCGGCACGCAGCGCGATTTTTCCGTCAACGTCGGCGACATCGTCTACTTCTCATCCGACAGTTCGGATCTGACCCCGGAATCTCAGGCGACCTTGCAGAAGCAATCCAAGTGGCTCGCTCAGTACGCCCAGTTCACCGTCACCATCGAGGGCCACGCCGACGAGCGCGGCACCCGCGAATACAACATTGCGTTGGGTGCCAAGCGCGCCACCGCCGTCCGCAACTTCCTCGCCCAGAATGGTGTCACCGCCGCCCGCCTCCGCACCGTGTCTTACGGCAAGGAGCGCCCGGTCGCCGTTTGTAACGACATCTCGTGCTGGTCGCAAAACCGCCGCGCCCAGACCGTCCTCAATAGCCGGGCCGGCACCTGATGGGTTCGCTAGTTGCTTGTGCGCGTCGGTCACACGGGCAGCGCGAACATAGACCTGTCTGGCTAACTGGGGCGACACACCAAGCTGGTCTTGATATACCCGGCCAGATGCAACCGGCCAGTGATTGAACGTGCCAGACGTCTTGTACGGCCTGCCACTCCGGTCGCTCGACAGCGCTCCTCGTTTTTGACGGACAAGCCCCAGATGCCCGGCGACCAGACTAAATTACAGCGAGCTAAACTGAACTCGACCATTGTCACTGCGAGCGCGCTCGCGGTTGCAGCCGCCCTCGCAACTTTGGCCACTAGCGCGGCTTTCGCGCAAGCCCCCCCGACACCTGCAACCGCCGCCAAGCCCGCAAAAGCCGCCGCTGCACCCGCCGCTCCACCCGCCGCGCCGAAATCGGGCAAATCAGAACCCGCACCCACCGGCGACGCAGCGCTTCGCCAGCGGATCGAAAACCTCGAAGAACAGCTCGTCGACATGCAGGTCGTTGTCGGCACGCTTGATTCGTTTGCCAAATCGAATGGTGCCGCCTCCGCTTCGCCAGCCTACCGCGGCGGCGCGCCCGAAAGCTCTGGCGGCTCATCGGGCGTCGATCAAGCCCGCGTCACCGGCCTTGAATCCCAAGTTCGCGCCCTGACAGCACAAGTCCAGCAATTGACCGAGCAGGTCCGCGCCCAGTCCAGCCAGCAGCGCCGCACCGACGCAGCACCTGCACTGCCGCCGGTCTACGCGCCCGCAGCAGCACCCGCCGCATCGGCCCAGTCCGCCGCCCCCTCTGGTTTTGGCTCCACCTCGGTACAGATCGCCGCCCCCGATTCGATCGACAGCGTGATCGCCGCCAACGCGCCCGTCACCGCTGCAGCGAGCCCGTCTGAGGGCGGCAACCCCAAGCAGCTCTACGAAACCGCCTACGGTTATCTGCTCCAGCAGGACTACGGTGCCGCCGAAGCAGCCTTCGACGACTTCCTGAAGCGCTTCCCCAGCGACAACCTCGCCGGCAACGCCCAGTTCTGGCTCGGCGAATCCTATTTCGTCCGCGGCCAATTCAAACCCGCCGCGACTGCCTTCCTGAAGGGCTACCAAACCTACGGCAAAAGCGCCAAGGCGCCTGATAGCCTGCTAAAGCTCGCCATGTCGCTTGGCCGCATGGGTCAGAAAGACGCCGCCTGCACTTCGTTCGGCGAATTAAACACCCGCTTCCCGGCCGCCTCCGCCGACGTCAAATCCCGCGCCGCCGCCGAAAAGCAACGCACCGGCTGCCCATAGTTGGGTCGTCATCCCGGCGAAGGCCGGGACCCAAGCAACCATCAATTCGGCATTCGGCTATCGCGAGGCAAAGCCTCAGCTTGTCCAGGCATTCTAATCCCCCCTTTGTGAATCGTACCCATCCCGCCCATACTGGCAGTCAGTTCCGATCCCCCCAATCCAAGAGCCTCCTTCATGACCACGTCCACTTCTCTCGTAGCCCCCCCCGACGACCTCGGCACGCTCCCCGAATGGAACCTGGACGACCTCTACAACGGCCCAGATGCCCCCGAATTGAAACGCGACCTCGAGCTTGGCGCAAAGCTCGCCCTCGACCTCAAATCCAAATACCAAGGCCGCTTCTCAGCCATTGCGCGTGACGGCGCAGCCCTTGCGCAGGCCGTTATCGCCTACGAAAACCTCTCCGACCTGCTTGGTAAAGTCGGCTCGTACTCCGGCCTCTACTACGTGGGCGATCAGGCCGATCCCAAGCGCGCGAAGTTCAACCAGGATGTCGGTGAACAGCTCACCAAAATCTCGACCGACCTGATCTTCTTCGAACTGGAATTGAACGATATCGGCGAATCCGACCTCGCCCACGCCATGAAAGACAAGGCGCTCGCCCGCTACAAGCCCTGGTTCGACGACCTGCGTAAGGAAAAGCCCCACCAGCTCGACGAAAAAATCGAAACACTTTTCACCGAAAAATCCCAAACCGGCCGCAGCGCGTGGAACCGCCTTTTCAACGAAACCATGACCGACCTGCGCTTCGACGTCGACGGCGAACCAGCACGGCTCACCCTTGAGCCGACCCTCAACCTGCTCTCAAACGCCAACCGCGAAAAGCGCCGCGCCGGCGCGCAAGCCCTGTCCAAAACCTTCACCAGTAACATCCGCCTGTTCACGTTGATTACCAATACGCTGGCCAAGGACAAGGAAATCAACGACCGCTGGCGCAACTTCAAAGACGTTGCCGATAGTCGTCATTTGGCCAATCGTGTCGAAGCCCCTGTCGTTGACGCCCTCGCCGCTGCCGTCCGGCAAGCCCACCCCCGTCTGTCCCACCGCTATTACGCCCTCAAAGCCAAATGGCTCGGCCAGGACAAGCTCGCCCATTGGGACCGCAACGCCCCCCTCCCCGACAAGCCCGAACGTGTGATTCCCTGGAGCGAAGCCGAGCACATGGTGCTCTCCGCCTACAACGGTTTCGCGCCCGAAATGGCCACCATCGCCAAACAGTTCTTCGATAAGCGTTGGATCGACGCCCCCGTCCGCCCCGGCAAAACCCCCGGCGCGTTCTCAGCCTCCACCGTTCCGTCCGTCCACCCCTACGTCTTGATGAATTACCAGGGCAAAACCCGCGACGTGATGACCTTGGCCCACGAACTCGGCCACGGCGTCCACCAGGTCCTCGCCGCCAAGCAAGGCCCGCTGCTGTCGCAAACCCCGTTGACGCTCGCTGAAACCGCCAGCGTCTTCGGTGAAATGCTGACCTTCCAGAAGCTTCTGTCGGAAACCAAATCGCCCAGAGAAAAGAAGGCCATGCTCGCCGGCAAGGTCGAGGACATGTTGAACACGGTCGTCCGCCAGATCGCGTTCTATTCCTTCGAACGCCGCGTCCACGAAGAACGCCGCAACGGCGAACTGACCTCCGATCAGATCAACGCCATCTGGATGGATGTCCAGTCCGAAAGCTTAGGCCCCGCCATCGACTTGCGACCAGGCTACGAAGTGTTCTGGGCCTACGTCCCCCACTTCATTCACTCGCCGTTCTACGTCTACGCCTATGCGTTCGGCGACTGCCTCGTGAACTCGCTGTATGGCCTCTACCGCGAGGCCCATCCAGG
>JANOVN010000356.1:0-6234 GCA_031417455.1 Hyphomicrobiaceae bacterium
GGCGCTCCGACAAGATTTTCGACACCGCCTATTCGGCGGCCGACCAAGCGCGGTTGATCGCGGGGTTTTTAGTTGGGCGGGGCCTGACTAACGTGACGCTCGTTGGCCATTCGTTTGGAGGCGTGGTCGCGCTGCTGACGACGATGGAGCTCAAGCGGCGCGACCCGGCGCGCATCCGTCAACTCGTACTCATCGATACGCCAGCGCTTGCGCAGAAACTCTCGCCCATCGTCGCGCTCATGCAGCAGCCCGTGTTGCCGTATGCGCTGCTGACCGCGATTCCTCCCGATGTTGTGACGCGCATGGCGATCGGCGCCTCAAGCCTGCGAAACCTGACGCGCCGCTATACCCAAGCCGATGCCGACGCTTATGCCGAGCCGTTTTACGACGCGGCGGCGCGGCACGCCTACATTCAGACCGCCCGGCAGATCGCGCCCGCCCTCAACCCTCGCGATCTTGCCCGCGCTTACGCCCGGGTTACTCAACGCACTTTGCTCGTGTGGTGCACGAACGACGAGGTGGTGCCGCTGTCGACCGGACGCGCGCTCGCTTCCCTCATGCCACATGCCCGACTGGAGCAAATCGGCGGCTGTAATCATGCGCCGACCGACGAAGCACCCGCCGCGCTCACGCGCAGCCTTGTTCGTTTTCTCAATCATTGAATTTTTCGGAGCCTCCCCATGCGCACCGCCCAACCCTTTGTCGAACGCCGTGAATTCGGACGCCGGAAGACCTGCCTTCATGGCTGGCTCGCTGTGGAAGGCCGACCCAAAATCGCCTGCCTCGTGCGCAACGTGTCGGAAGGCGGCGCTCTGCTCGAATGCGAGGTACCGAAAGTTCTGCCGTTCCGATTCAATCTCATTGTCGACTGCAAAGGCTTCCAAGCGTCGTGCGAAGCCCGCCACAAGACCGAGACCTGGGTCGGCGTTCGATTCGTGCGCGTCGACAAAATCGAAGAGCCCATCGCCTTGTGGTCGCCCGAACTCGAAGACGCCTGGTCGGGGAAGAAAGCGGTCTGACCGAAGATCGCCGCTGCGCGGTTGGGGCTACCGCCCCTAGCCCCGTTCGGGGAGGCCCCGAACCCCCTCCTTTTTCAGGCCAGTTGGCGCACACATTGCGTGACTGCCACACCGCCCCACTTCAACCGCGCAGCGGTCAAGGAGCAACGCGAACCGGGGCGAGCCCCGCTCGCCGAAGCGCCACGGCGCGTGACGCAAAAAAACCCGCGTGAGGCAAAAAAAGTGTCCAGTCGGTCTGTAAGCCGGGTTCTGTTTGGCGGGTTGCCCCGCCGCGACGACCATTCATCTGCGACGGCTGTTGCCAGCCGCCTGTAGCAACCAACCCGGGTGACGGCTCGTAGACTAGCTCCGTGCCAGGTTGCCCTGCACGAGGCCACCCCTATTTGGTCTTGCTCCCGGTGGGGTTTGCCCTGCCGCGACTGTTACCAGCCGCGCGGTGCGCTCTTACCGCACCGTTTCACCCTTACCTGTCTTGGCAAGCCAAACGGGGCAAGCCAGGACGGGCGGTCTGTTTTCTGTGGCACTGTCCCTAGGGTTGCCCCCGGCGGCCGTTAGCCGCCACCGTATCTACGTGGAGCCCGGACTTTCCTCCCACCCGTTGCCGGGTGAGCGGTCGTCCGACCGACTGGAAACGTGACATGGGGCTTGAGGGCGGGGCAGGTCAAGGGGATTAAGGTGCGAGACCGGCGGAGGCGATTTCGACTTGGCAGCGCTTACCGAGCTTCATGAATTTGGCGAGCACACAGTTGCGCACGGTATCGACCGTCGAGTTGGAACTGATGCAGAGGCGACGAACGTCCGATTCGCATGCGGCGCGCATGGATGGCGTGACTTCGGGCGGGATCTTGAATTCGTCAGAGGCACCTGCGGAACTTGAAAATGCAATCAACGCAATCGTCGCTAAGGGTCGAATTTTCATCTGTCGTCTCGCGATTATATGGTTCGAAGAAGACCCCTTCGACCCTACGCGCGCAGCCAAATGATGGCGTTATGTTGCACTGCGACAGCAGAACACGGGTGAAACAGTTTTTCGTCCGCCGCCTGTGGATCATCCAACACAACCGACGCTGAACAGACAACACTGACCCAGCCAAACGCGAAAAGGCGGAGTGACAAAGCCACTCCGCTTTTAAAAACTACCGCCGTCAGCGATCCAATCAGGGGCTGGCGGGCTTGTTGTTGCTGTCGTTGTTGGACAAGATGACGGCGACGCCGACGCCTGCAGCTACGACGACTCCACCGATCAGCAATGTGTCGGGAGCAATTGTTCCGGGCTTTAACTGTGACCCATCAACTGCAGAGCAGGGGCTAGCTCTGCCAACTGTCACCGTCTTGTCCGACTTCACGTGAGACTGGCAACCGTCTTCATAGACAACCAATGCCTCGCCGCCATTGCGAACCATTACAATGTCACCCGGCTTGACCTGTGTGCCAAGTGTGGCGGCCTGGAAGCCCTGACCCTTGTTCACGAAAACCGCGCCGCTGATCGACTCAACGGTTGCAGCAAACACTTGGACTGATCCAAGCAGCATAGCGGCAACAGCAACGATGGTTCCTGTAGTCGAATTTCTCATATTCATCTCCCGGCGCCTGTTCGCTAATCGAGCATCCTACGCAAACAACCCAAAGGCGCGCATACGGAAAAATAGACGCAATCTGGCGAATTGCAAGCCGTATGGGGCATTTTGGGGCTAGGCGTCGCAAATGAGCCACATGCACGTTGTGGCAGGAATGCGCTGGTTGGCCGGGCGACGCCGTGCAAGTATAGGCTTGTCGGACCTTTATACACGAAAACTGGTTAACAGCTTATTCACAAGGCCTGATACTCAGCAGATCAACACAGAGGTGCCGCCATGGGAAAAGAACAAAAAAGCAACAAGGAAAAACGGAAGCCAAAGGCCGACAAAAAGCCTGCCGCGTCCTCGTCGAGCCCCTCACCGTTTTCGTCGGTGACGGCTACTCAGAAGGCAGGGGCGGGGAAGAAAAAGTAACTCGGAACACAATCCCGGGTTGCAAGCCTGAGGCTCGCAACCCGTTGATTCGTTGCATTGCAGCAATGGTCTTTATTACTTCATCGTCGGAATTACGTACTCGGCGCCTTCCTTGATGCCGGAGGGCCAGCGGGCCGTGACGGTCTTGGTCTTGGTGTAGAAGCGAATGCTGTCGGGACCGTGCTGGTTCAAGTCGCCAAAGCCCGACTTCTTCCAGCCGCCGAACGTGTGATAGGCCAGCGGGACGGGGATCGGCACGTTGATGCCGACCATGCCGACATTGACCTTTGAAGCGAAGTCGCGAGCGGCGTCGCCGTCGCGGGTGAAGATGGCCACGCCATTGCCGTAGGCGTGTTCCGATGGAAGGCGCAAGGCTTCGGCGTAGTCCTTGGCGCGGACCACCGACAACACGGGGCCAAAGATTTCTTCCTTATAGATGCGCATGTCCGGCGTGACGTGGTCGAACAGGCAGCCGCCCATGTAGAAGCCGTTTTCATAACCCTGCATCTTGAAGCTGCGGCCATCGACTTTGAGTTCAGCGCCTTCCTTGATGCCGATTTCGACGTAGGATTTGACCTTTTCCAAGTGCGCCTTCGTGACCAGTGGGCCCATGTCGGCATCCATCGATGTGGACGGGCCAATCTTGAGGCTTTCGATCTTGGGGATCAGTTTGGCGAGCAAAGCGTCTGCGGTTTTGTCGCCGACGGGCACCGCGACCGAAATCGCCATGCAGCGTTCGCCAGCCGAGCCATAACCTGCGCCGATCAAGGCGTTGGAGGCTAAATCCATGTCGGCGTCCGGCATGATGATCATGTGGTTTTTCGCGCCGCCAAAGCACTGGGCGCGCTTTCCGTTGGCGGCGGCACGGGCATACACGTAGGCTGCGATGTCGGTCGATCCGACGAAGCCGACGGCCTGGATATCTTCGTGATCGAGGATTGCGTCGACCGATTCCTTATCGCCGATGACGACGTTCAGAATGCCCGCCGGAAGGCCTGCTTCCATCATCAATTCAGCCAGCATGAGCGGCACCGACGGATCGCGCTCTGACGGCTTCAGGATAAAGGCATTACCGCAAGCAATGGCCGGGCAGAGCTTCCACAGCGGGATCATGGCGGGGAAGTTGAACGGGGTAATGCCCGACACGACACCCAGCGCTTGACGCATGGAATAGAGGTCGATCGCAGGACCCGCGCCATCGCTATAGTCGCCCTTGAGCAGATGCGGGATGCCACACGCGAATTCGGCCACTTCAAGCCCGCGCTGGATGTCGCCCTTGGCGTCGGGAATCGTCTTGCCATGCTCGCGGGCCAGCAGGTCGGCCATCTTGTCCAAGTCGCGGTTGATGTGTTCGCAGAACTTCATCATCACACGGGCGCGGCGCTGCGGGTTGGTCGCGGCCCAGGCGGGCTGGGCTGCCTTCGCGTTGGCCACGGCTGCGGCAACTTCGGCCTTGTTTGCCAGCGGCGCGCGTGCGGCAACTTCGCCGGTCATCGGCCAGTAAACATCGCTGAAGCGGCCGGATTTTCCTTCGACGTGTTTGCCGCCGATGAAATGGGTGAGGGTTTTCGTCATGGGCGCGTTCCTTGGTTGAACGTGTGATGGACGCTGCGCGCATAGGGCTGCCGCCCTATAACCCGCTCGGGAGCACAGCTCCCGAACCCTCAGTCTTTTTGAGACCTAAGAAAAGGGGTTGCTCGGCACCTTAATGCAGCCTTTGACGTTATGCGGCAATGCCAATAGTCTCGGAACCGATATGCAGAATTTCACATCAGACTTTGATTGGGATCATGCGCGGGTGTTTCTGGCGGTGGCGCGCGAGGGGCAGCTGCTGGCGGCGGCCCGCAAGCTCAAGCTCGATCAGGCAACCGTCACGCGGCGAATCAATGCGCTGGAGGCGGCCCTTGGCGTGCGGCTCCTCGACCGGCGGACGACAGGCAGCGAGCTAACCGTTGCGGGACAGGCGTTTCTCGAACATGCGGCTAGAATCGAGACCGAGTTTCTCAATCTCAAAACCGCGCTGACACCCGATGCCGGCCAAATAGAAGGCACGGTGCGCATCGGTGCGCCGGATGGGTTTGGGACATTGTTCTTAGCGAGCCGGTTTACGCCACTTCTGACACAACATCGGCAGCTCGCGGTTCAGTTGGTGCCATTGCCGCGCTCGTTTTCGCTGTCAAAGCGGGAGGCCGACATTGCAATCACGGTCGAGCGTCCGGTCGAGGGACGGCTCAAGGTGCGCAAGCTCGCCGACTATTCGCTGTCGCTGTTTGCAAGCACTGCCTATCTCGCCGATGCGCCGCCGCTCAAGTCGAAGGCGGATTTAGCAAACCACCGTTTGATTTCGTACGTGAGCGATCTGCTGTTTGCCGCGACGCTGGATTTTTCCGCCGAACTGGGGCTCACCGCTGCGCCGCAGTTTCAATGCGCCAGCGTGCTTGGCCAAATCGAGGCTGTGCAAAGCGGGCTCGGGATCGGGCTGCTGCACGATTATGCGATGGATCGTTATGACGGACTGGAGCGGGTGTTACCCGCAATCGTGGTACGGCGAGCGTATTGGATTGTGACGCATGCCCATGTGGAGCACGCGCGCCCGGTGCGGACCGTGCACGACTACATCGTGGCGACGGTCGCTGCGGCGTTGCCAATATTTGATCAGGCGCGTGCCAAGCCTCAGCTCAGTTTGTAGACGCGGGCGAGGGCTTCGGCGAGGCGGACACTGTCGACGTCGTCTTTATGGATGACGTCGGTGGCGCCCAGACCGATGAGTTCGGCTTTGCGGGTGCGAGTGACCTGTCCGCTGACGACGACGATGGGGCCTTCATATTTGGCACGGCGCAGGAAGGGTATCGTGTGGCTGGCGGTGTCGGCGGGTTTCAAAAGATCGTCGAGGAATATCAATTCAGGCTGGCTGGCGATAACCGCGTCGAGCGCGGAGCCCAGCGTGGACGCACGGCGCATATTGGGTTCGTAACCTAAGATCACGCGTAGCGTGGCCCGCAGGCGGTCGGCATCGAAGGTGTCGTCTTCGACAATCAAAATGTTCGTCAGCTTGGGCAATTGCTTGCTCAAGTGGGCGAGGTCATTCTTTTTGGCGAGAAAGTCGCCGCCAGATCCAGTCGAAGTCATGTCGTCGTCCTAACACCTTGCAAAACCTGAAACCGCCCGATTTACCCCGTGCGGACGGCTCTTCGGCAAATTGATCCATACCGCTTGGCAATTAT
>JANOVN010000357.1:0-6088 GCA_031417455.1 Hyphomicrobiaceae bacterium
GGGCGCGGACGAGATTGGAACCACGCTGCCGCCAGCGTGGTCGTACTGGCGGGAATTCGGGACACGCTACGTCACGGCGGTGTGCGCGCTGCCAGACACGACGGAGCGCACCACCAAGCCCGCCGTTCCGGCACCATCCGACGACGAGCTGGAGCCGATTGCCGCCACCGTTCCACCGATGGCCGGTGCGGAATACCTTACCGCGACCGTGCTCGCCAATTTCTGGCGCCAGATGGATGCGGCCTTTGATGCCGAGCTGGCGGACGCCGGGCTCACCGTCCAGGACTTCCTGAAACACCGCAATCCGGCCTGGAATCTAGTCGGCCGGGTCCACTTCAATCTGGCCGAGAACCGCAAGGACGAGGAGGCGCCGTTCGCCTTCCTGGCCACCTACACCACCAAGCTGTCCGCCGCCGCGAAGGCTCAGCACCTCCCGCTCGGCAAGGCGTTGCTGGAATACGCCGGAGCCAACAACCGCGATCGCCTTTTGTCACTGTTGATGCCGGTGCAACGGGCCTCCGAGCACTGTATCTGGCTCAAGACAATGGTGGATGTGGGTGAGATCTACCATCCGCTGCGTTGGACACCGCCAGAGGCTTTGCAATTCCTGAGGGACGTGCCCGCGCTGGAAAGCGCCGGGGTGATCGTGCGCATGCCAGCCAGCTGGCGCATGAACCGTCCCGCGCGCCCGCAGGTCAAGGCGACGGTTGGTGGCAAGGCACCATCCCAGTTCGGATTGGATGCCGTTCTCGACTTCGATATGGCGGTGACGCTCGACGGGGAGACACTATCGGCCGCCGAGATCAAGACGTTGCTGGCGCAATCCGACGGGCTGGCCTTCATCCGGGGCAAATGGGTGGAGGTCGATCATGAGCGGCTGGCCCGTACGCTGGAGCAGTTCCAGGCGATCGAGCGCCGCGCCGAAACCGACGGCCTGTCATTCGGTGAGGCCATGCGCCTGCTGGCGGGAGTCGGCATAGGAAGGGACAAGAGTGCTGGTCTGGTTGCCGTCGAGTGGAGCCAGACCGTCGCCGGGCCATGGCTGGCGGAAACGCTGGCGGCTTTGCGCCGTCCTGACGCGTCGTCGCCCGTTGATCCCGGGCCATTGCTCAAGGCGACGCTCCGGCCCTATCAGCTGGCGGGAGTGCAATGGTTGCACATGCTGACCCAGCTGCGCTTGGGGGCCTGCCTCGCCGACGACATGGGGTTGGGCAAGACCATCCAAGTACTTTCCTTGTTGTTGGTGCTGAAGCAGCAATCCAAGGGCACGCGCAAACCGAGTTTGCTGTTGGCACCGGCCTCGCTGCTGACTAATTGGGCAGCCGAGATCGCCCGGTTTGCTCCGAGCCTCACAGCGCTCATTGCGCATCCGTCGGCTTTACCGGCGGATCAGCTGAAAACCCTGGACGCCAAGAGGCTGGCCAACGTCGATCTCGTCATCACCAGCTACGCCACTTTGCTGCGGCTGCCAGCATTGAGCGCCACGCCGTGGCGGCTCGCCGTTCTCGACGAGGCCCAGGCCATCAAGAACGCGGCAGCCAAGCAGACCAAGGCCGTCAAGCAACTCAAGGCCGAGGTGCGAATCGCACTCACCGGCACGCCGATCGAGAACCGCTTGGGCGACCTGTGGTCGATCTTCGATTTTATCAATCCCGGCTTGTTGGGCTCGGCCAAGCAGTTTGCAACATTCACCAAGCGCCTGGCGGATGTTCCTCACAACCCCTATGGCCCGCTGCGGGAGCTGGTCCGCCCCTATATCCTGCGGCGGATGAAAACCGACAAGAGCATTATTGCCGACCTGCCCGATAAAACCGAAGTCAAGGCCTTCTGCCCGCTGTCGCGCAAGCAGGCTGCTCTCTACCAGCAGGCCGTCAAGGACCTCGCTGACCAGTTGGAGCAGGTGGACGGCATGCAACGCCGAGGGTTGGTGCTGGCGTTCCTGATGCGCCTCAAACAAATCTGCAACCACCCCTCGCAATGGCTCGGCGATGGAGCGTGGAGCGAGGCCGACAGCGGCAAGTTCGTGCGCCTGCGCGACATCACCGAAGAGATTGCGGCCCGCCAGGAGAAGGTTCTCATCTTCACCCAGTTTAAGGAGGCGGCGGGGCCGTTGGCCGAATTTCTGGCTGAAGTGTTCGGTCGCCCCGGCCTTGTGCTCACGGGCGAGACCGAGGTCAAGAAGCGCAAGGATCTCGTCAAACGCTTCCAGGAGGACGAAACCGTGCCGTTCTTTGTGTTGTCGGTCAAGGCTGGCGGTGCGGGGCTCAATCTCACGGCCGCTTCGCATGTCATTCATTTTGATCGCTGGTGGAACCCTGCGGTGGAGAACCAGGCCACCGACCGCGCCTTCCGCATCGGCCAAACTAAGAACGTGCTGGTGCACAAGTTCGTCTGCCGGGGCACGGTCGAGGACCGCATCGACCAGATGATCGAGCAGAAGAAGCAGTTGGCAGGGGACTTTCTCAGCGGCAATGCTGGCGCAGACGTGCTGCTGACCGAGATGAAAGACGAAGAGCTACTGGCTCTCGTTGCCCTCGATCTCACGACGGCACTGAAGGAGGGCAGCTTATGAGCTTTCATTCCTGGAAACCCTACGTCCCGGTGGCCAAGCGGCGGCTGCAAGCCGCGCAGAAGCTCGCCGAGATGCAAAAGAAAGATCAGTCCGTTGCTCCCGTGGCCATCGAAGGGCGCACCATCGCCAAGAGCTTCTGGGGCAAGGCGTGGTGCAACAACCTTGAACGCTACAGCGATTACGCCAACCGCCTGCCGCGCGGTCGGACCTATGTACGCAACGGCTCGGTGCTGGATTTGAAGGTCGCCAAGGGCGAGGTTGTGGCCATGGTGAGTGGCTCCGAGCTGTATACAGTCAAGGTCGCCATCACGCCGGTGGCAGCTCCCCGCTGGACGGCGATTTGCACGGACTGCTCCGGCAGCATTGATTCACTGGTGGAGCTACTGCAAGGGCGGCTTGCCAAGGGGGTGATGGATCGGGTGTGCCAGCAGGGCGACGGCCTATTCCCTGCGCCCAGTGAGATCAAGCTGTCCTGCAGTTGCCCCGACTGGGCGGACATGTGCAAGCACGTCGCTGCAGTACTCTACGGCGTCGGCGCTCGTCTCGATGCGAGCCCTGAGCTGCTGTTCGTGCTGCGCGGTGTGAATGAAAAGGACCTGATCGCCAGCGCCGGCACGGACGTTTTCCTCTCCAAAGGCACGGCAACGAATGGCCGGATCTTGGCCCAGGATGATCTGGCGGCACTGTTTGGCTTGGACATGGCCGTGGCCGAGGCCGAGGTTGCGGCTATGGGAACCGCACCTCCTTCCCGCGCCAAGTCCATCAAGGCTCAAACGGGCAAGACGGCTGCGTATGGGACCCCGTCGTCGAATACCAAAATGGTCAAGCTGACCCGCAAGGGGGCCTCCTCCAAAGCACCCGCTGGTCGAGACAAGAAGACGCCTTCCCGAAGGGGCAGCCGCACCCGATGACGGATTGCTCCGTTTACGGTCAATTGGTGACATTCTTGGCCTCGGAGACGTTCCCGCCGTCCTCCCTATTCCTTGGGCTCGGATCGCTTCTTGTGCACGCGCACACGCCCCGGCTCTACGATCCAGAGTTGGCCGTTGAGCAGCTCGGTACGGAGCACAGCTGCGAGATCGGCGATCAGGGCCACAATTGTTGAGCGCCCGCATTGTCACCATACCCTTGGTGGTGTAGTCGGCTCTCGACGGCGAAGATTGCTACATGACCTTTGCTGTCTGAATGGACACCCCATCCAAAAGTCTTACCCAAGCCCGATGCGCACTGGGCCATCAAGGCTATGAACCGACCTTAATGGGCAACGGGAGCCGCCCTTGACGCGCATCCCTGCCGATCTCTTTCAGAGAAGCCGTAATCGCAAATTTCCACGCTTTCCCGCGACCACGTGCATCGTCCAAGTGATCTTGGAGCGCGTTCTCGTCCGTCTCTAAAAACACATCGATCAACTCGCGGGCCTGCTGCAAATCCTTCTGCTTCTTCGCTGTATCAGTCGGACCGCGCTGTTGAGCCACAATCAACTTGTGGACGGCGTAACGAAGCGGTGTTGGCACGCGGACCAGGATGCCCGCGCCGTACAACGCTACGATCTCTACCGTGTCTTCTGCGGGGTATTCCTGAAAGCTCAAAGCAGCGGCTGAGCAGCCCAAGCTTTCGATCAGGATGGGAGACTTGCGTCCCCGGCCATAGCGCGTGATCACGTCGACTTGGAAGTCCTTTGATTTGAAAATGCGGGGCAGTTTGTCGGTCGCTTGCCAATGCGGCTGAAATGACGGGTCCGCGCGCTTGAGGATTGAGCCGATATCCTCCTGGCCTTCGGCGGCTACAAACTCGGCAACGGACAGGTCGATGTCGTTCGTGGCGTAGGCCGCTGCCCCCAGGTGGTAGCCCACGACGCACGCATAGGTTTGATAGGCCACCGTGCCCACCAAGGTCATGCCGTTCTTGAACAAGCCAGCGTTCGCAATAACTTCGAGGATACGCCCCTGGACCAGCGTCGGTGCGGCGATCCGGACACCCTTGAGCAGCGTGACGGTACTACGTAGCCCTTTGGCTTGCACCGCTGCGCGCTTGATCTGGTCAACCTGTTCAATGACGTGGGGATCATCCGCCCGCCCCAGGAACGTCTCGACGCGGGTGCTGCCATCCTTCATGGTTGAATAGACGTATTTGCCCCCATTTACGGTCTTAGTCGCTATCGATCCGGCCTTGCTTTCCAGCGTACCGACGTTTTGCATGAGGTCGGCGTAGAGCGTCATCATGTTGAGTGGGATCGCGCGCAAGGACTGGCCCTTATCTACAATTTCATGATTTTGTAGATAACATCCCGCATGACACCCGTCAACTTTAATTATCTACAGTTTCATACTTTTGTAGATAAATCGACACGCGGGGAGATTGCCTCCTCCCCGATGACCTTGCATACCCCGCGCGCGATACCGATAGCGTCCAAACAATCTCTTTAATCGAGCGCTTCTGGTATCTCGCCGATCTTATCCACCCCAACCATCCCCATTGGTCCTTCCCGGCTGTTCCTAGACAAAGTGAAGGACCCTCCGCTGCATATCGGTGAAGGAGGGTCGATCTCCACTTGGGCAGTGGATCCACTAGCGGAGCGCAGCACACAAACTCCAAGCAGCACGGATATTCACTAGTCGCCCTCATGTCGCGATCCTAAATTGGACTCCCAAGGTGTCTCGGGAGTCCTGCTTTGATCGATCAATTCTCGTCGCCTTATATCGACCTGCCTTGTGACTGGCTTTCTATTGCAAGGCGCTGAACTTCTTGCTGGGCGGGGATGCCTTTGGTTTGGATGTCGGTGGCAGCGTTGATGGTGTGGATGACGCTGACGGCGTGTATCGGATCGATTCCGACCGCGTGAGCGAAGGGCTCGGCGTGGGTGGCGGTGAGCTTCAGCGCGGCAATCAAGGTGAGAACCCGCGTCAATCAAGATGAGACTGCTCCGGCGACCCAGGCCAAGGACCGGCGGTCCCTTGCACACTGCACCGCAAGGTGCGTGATGTCGTAGTCGGCATGGAAAGTGTATCGCCGGGTGCATTCCGAGACGGCGCCAACGAACTCTTCACTTGCGTTTCTGTTTGGGCTTCTCTGTCCTGGATTTCGGCTTTGTAGGCGATTTTTCTCGTGACTTTTCGGCTGTTGCCTTGGGCGCGTCACGCTCGGCGAACATTCTTAGTTCTCGCTCGATCATGCTTGCCGATTTTTTGGTAACCCCGGCGGCCTCCGCATGAGTCGGCCATCGCGAAATCGCATCCTGCACGCGAGCTATCGCAGCATCGGCGGCTGCAATCCTGTGCTTCTTTGCCAGCGCACGTAAGTGGGCAACCCCTGGCGCCTTCCCCTCGCCCATGACCGTCGTACTCTGCCAGCCGCCTGGACCGTAAGAAAAAGTTAGATCATATGCGGGGGCAAGAACCCACCTTCCCGTCGTGTCGATGAGGAACGAAAAGTTCTTGGTATGATCATCCCGGTTGTGCGCAAGGACGTTGAAGCAAGCGATTGCAAACGCCCTCTCAACCTCCCGAACATCGCGCG
>JANOVN010000358.1:0-6195 GCA_031417455.1 Hyphomicrobiaceae bacterium
CCATGATCTTGACGATCTTGCCCTTGTAGATCGTGCCGATTTCGGGCTCGGAGGTAATGCCACGGATACGCTTCAAGGCTGCCTCGATTGATTCGCGTTTCGATGCGGCAATCTTCACAGTGCCGTCGTCCTGGATGTCGACCTTGGCGCCCGACTGTTCGACGATGCCACGGATCACCGAGCCGCCGGTGCCGATAACTTCGCGGATTTTGTCGGTCGGGATCTTGATGGTCTCAATGCGCGGCGCGTGCTCACCCAGTTCGGTGCGCGGAGCCGTCATCGCCTTTTCCATCTCGCTCAGGATGTGCAATCGGCCAGCCTTCGCCTGATCGAGCGCGATGCGCATGATCTCTTCGGTGATGCCGGTGATCTTGATGTCCATCTGCAGCGAGGTGACGCCAGCGCTCGTGCCGGCCACCTTGAAGTCCATGTCGCCGAGGTGATCTTCATCGCCCAGGATGTCCGACAGAACGGCAAAGTCAGCGCCTTCCTTGATGAGCCCCATCGCGATGCCAGCGACCGGGCGCGGCAGCGGAACGCCGGCATCCATCAAGGCGAGCGAGGTGCCGCAAACGGTGGCCATTGATGACGACCCGTTGCTCTCCGTGATTTCCGACACGACGCGGATCGTGTACGGGAACTGGTCGGCGGTCGGCAACAGCGGACGGATCGCGCGATAGGCGAGCTTGCCGTGACCGATTTCGCGGCGGCCCGGCGAGCCCATGCGGCCCACTTCACCAACCGAGTATGGAGGGAAGTTGTAATGCAGCAGGAAGCGCTCCTTCTTGGTGCCTTCCAGGCTGTCGATGTACTGCTCGTCTTCACCGGTGCCGAGCGTGGCAACCACGAGAGCTTGGGTTTCGCCGCGCGTGAACAGGGCCGAGCCATGGGTGCGGGGAAGAACGTGGACTTCCGACACGATGGGGCGAACCGTCTTCAGATCGCGTCCATCGATGCGGCGGCCGGTCTTGACGACGTCGGTCCGCATGATGTCCATCTCGACCTTCTTGAAGGCGTCGCCGAGCAGGGTCTTTTCGCTGGCATCGCCTTCGGGCAGCTTGATGCCGTCGGCAATTGCCTTTTTGGCAGCAGCCACGAGGTCTTGCCGCTTGCCTTTTTCAGGCGTCGAGAAGGCGGTACGAAGCCCGGCTTCGGCGATTGCCATGACCTGAGCTTTGTATTTGTTTTCGCCCGGTGGTTCGAAGTTCCAGGGTTCTTTCGCGGCAGCGTCCGCGAGCTTGATGATCGCCTTGATGACCGGCTGCATCTGCGCGTGGCCGAACATGACGGCGTCGAGCATCTGCTTTTCGGAAAGTTCCTTGGCTTCCGATTCAACCATCATGACGGCGTCGTGCGTGCCAGCCATCACGAGATCGAGCGAGGAGTTCGCCATCTCGTCGACCATCGGATTGAGGACGAATTCACCGTTGATGATGCCGACGCGCGCGCCACCGATGGGGCCGAGGAACGGCAAGCCGGAAAGGGTGAGGGCAGCAGATGCTGCCACCATGCCGAGGATGTCGGGATCGTTTTCCAAGTCGTGCGACAGCACGGTCACGACGACCTGAGTCTCATTCTTGAAGCCTTCAACGAACAGCGGGCGGATCGGACGGTCGATCAGGCGCGAGGTCAGCGTTTCTTTTTCGGTCGGACGGCCTTCGCGCTTGAAGTAGCCACCGGGAATTTTGCCGGCTGCATAGGTGCGCTCTTGATAGTTGACGGTGAGCGGGAAAAAATCGATGCCGGGCTTCACGGAGCGGGCAGCGACGACGGTTGCGAGGACGCTGGTCTCGCCATATTGGGCGAACACGGCGGCGTCGGCTTGGCGGGCCATGTGGCCGGTTTCGAGGCGTAGCTTACGCCCGCCCCATTCGATTTCAACGCGATGGATATCAAACATGATTTTCTAGCTTTCTCTGCGGACCTGCAGTTCTGCACCCTTTGCGCGGAACTGGTGAACGTGTGCGTGACGTGTGTTTAGACGTGTGTGCTATGGGGAGGTGTATAGTTAACGAGTGGCGTGTCGGCAAATGCGCAAAGCGCCCGAGCCCCAAACGAGACCCGAGCGCTGCACAAGACTTTACTGCATAAGCGCACTCAGCGGCGGATGCCGAGTTTTTCGATGATGGTCGTGTAGCGCTTGACGTCCTTGCGCTTGACGTAATCGAGCAGCTGGCGGCGCTGGCTGACCATTTTCAGGAGGCCACGACGCGAGTGGTTGTCCTTCTTGTGGGTCTTGAAATGGTCGGTCAGGTGGTTGATGCGGTGCGTGAGGACGGCGATCTGAACCTCGGGCGAACCCGTGTCGTTGGCTTTGAGCGCGTTGCTCTTGATAACTTCGGTTTTGGCAAGCTTGCGAATGGGCAAGATATCCGACATCGGGCATCCTTTCTGGATAGAGGGGACAGAAACGCGATAAAGCGGTCCTGAGTGAGCGGCCACGGCCGGGATGTCGTCCAGCCGGGTCAAAACAAAAACCGCGCAAGCTCTCGCCCGCACGGATGGACAGCCAGTACGACGAAAAACCCCGCCTGCCAACCCAAAAGATATTAACGTCGTCTATTGTGGCCCGGCGCGAGCGCCGCCCTGGCGGAGGCGCCATCGCGCCGTGAGCGCAAAAGGCTCAATGTTTGTGTGCAATGGCGAACGCAGGCATGCTACTACCGTTCAATCTGACCAGGAGTTTAGAGCTTCATGCGTGCCGTGACGCATCGCACCGACCGTATCGATAAGGACACCGAGGAGGAGCAAGTCGCGGCCCCGTTGGGTTCACGCATCCCGCGCGTGCTGATCGCCGATAAAAGCCCCGTCGTTCGTGCGGGCCTTGAAGACTATATCCGCAAGGACGGCCGCTTCGAGGTTGTCGGCTCTACCGCCAATGGCCACACATTCGCAAGCCTCGCCCAGGAAAAGCACATCGACATCGGCGTCGTCGGTTGGGCTTTGCCCGATATGACCGGCGGCAGCGTGATCGCACTTATGAAGCGCCGCCAGCACCCGGTCCGCATCATCATCTATACAGGCGACTCAAATCCCGACGTTCTGCGGGAGTCGGTGCGTGAAGGCGCCTGGGGTTTCACCTCGAAAACCGAAGATCCAGCCGTCTTGATCGAAACCATCGCCTCTGTCGCCCGCGGCCGCCTGTCGGTCCCCTATATCGACATCCGCACCATCTCCACCGATCCGCTCGAAGTTCTGACCGCCCGTGAGCGTGAACTCCTGGCCGCCCTTGCCAACGGTTGGACCAACCAGCAGATCGCTCACCGCATCGGCATTTCCAGTAACACAGTGAAATACCACCTAAAAAACCTGTACGACAAACTGGGCGTCAACAACCGCGCCATGGCCGTCGCCATGTTCATGTCCGGCAACCGCGACCAACGGTAGCAATCCGTGGGCATGCTCACAGTGCCTCTCATTTTCGGGCGCGCTTCGCATTCGCAACACGGCCAAGCCTCAGGCTCCATTGACAGCTAGTCTTTGGATTGTGGCGTCGCATCAAAGTCCCGCTGTGTACAGTCCACCCCGTGGCCACCCCGCCGGGTAGTGCGCGAGCAGCCCATCTGCGACGCCTCCCTCCCCGCACGGGTGTTGCGACTAAGGTAGAAGATGGGCGATGACACTCCTGCAAAATGTTGCTGGTTCGTTAATTCCGAAATCTGGGGTTTGACCCAGGGGTTGTCGACCGGCTCGACCCATAATCATCGATTGAGGAGATTCTTTACATGCTGGTGCAACCCCATCTGTTCATTCCGGGCCCGACGAATGTACCCGACAAAGTTCGCATGGCGATGAACCTACCGATGGAGGACATGCGCAATCCCGAATTCCCCAAGTTCACGCTCCCGATCTTTGAAGACCTGAAAAAGGTGTTCAAACTCAAGGACGGCCGTGTTTTCATTTTCCCCTCCTCCGGCACCGGCGCGTGGGAATCGGCCATGGAGAACACGCTCGCTGTCGGCGACAAGGTTTTGATGTCGCGCTTTGGGCAGTTCTCGCTGCTGTGGGTCGATATGGCCGAGCGCATGGGGTTGAAAGTCGAACTGTGCGACGAAGAGTGGGGCACAGGCGTTCCGATTGAAAAGTACGCCGACATCCTCGCCAAGGATAAGAACCACGAGATCAAGGCGGTGTTTGCGACCCACAACGAAACCGCGACCGGCGTGTCGAGCGACATCGCTGGCGTCCGCAAGGCGCTCGATGCCGCCAAGCATCCAGCCCTCCTGATGGTCGACGGCGTGTCGTCGGTCGGCTCGCTCGACATGCGCATGCAAGAATGGGGCGTCGATTGCTGCGTCTCGGGTTCACAGAAGGGCTTCATGCTCCCAACCGGCCTCGGCATCCTCGCCGTCAGCCAGAAGGCCCTCGACCACAACAAGTCGGCGAACGGCCGCATGAACCGCTGCTTTTTCTCTTGGGAAGACATGATCAAGACCAACGACCTTGGCTTCTTCCCGTACACGCCGGCAACCCAGCTTATCCGCGGCCTGCGCGCCTCGCTCGACATGATCCAGGAAGAGGGCCTCGAAAACATCTTCGCCCGTCACCACCGGCTGGCGAGCGGCGTGCGCGCAGCCGTCGACGCCTGGGGCCTCAAACTCTGCGCGAACGCACCCAAGTGGCACTCTGATACCGTTTCCGCAATCTACGTTCCTGAGGGCATCGACGCCAACAACGTCCTGAAGACGGCGTTCTATCGCTACAACACGTCACTCGGATCCGGCCTGAACAAGCTGAACGGACGCGTCTTCCGCATCGGCCACCTCGGCGCGCTTGATGAGTTTATGGTCGGCGGTGTCCTGTTCGCCGTCGAAATGACGCTCAAGGATTGCGGCGTTAACATCAAGCTCGGATCGGGCACGGGTGCAGCCGCCGAGTATTTCTCCAAGACGGCGACGAAATCGGCAACGTCGGTTACCAAGAACGCAGCCTGATTTTTCAGCGCCAGACCGGGCCATGCAATGGCCCGGTCCAAACAAAAAACAAGCACAACAAACCCGAGGAAACGTCCATGAGCTTCACGCTTTATCCGCTCCGAAAGACCCGTCTCCAGCGCTCCTATCTCGCGGTGCCGGGCTCCAATCCGACCATGATCGACCGCGCCATCAAGAGCGCCGCCGACTTCGTGTTCCTCGATTGCGAAGACGCCGTCGCCCCGCCGGAAAAAGAGCAGGCCCGCAAGAACATCATCCAGGCTCTGAACGATCTCGACTGGAAGGGTGCCGGCAAAAGCGTTTCGGTACGCATCAACGGCCTCGACACCCACTATATGTATCGCGACGTCGTCGACATCATGGAGCAGGCAGGTAGCAAGCTCGATACGATCCTCATTCCCAAAGTCGGCGTCCCCGCCGACGTCTACACGGTTGAATGCATCGTCAGCCAGATCGAAGTCGCCAAGGGCCTGAAGAACACCGTCGGCACCGAAGCCCTCATCGAAACCCCGCTCGGCATGGCCAATGTGGAAGCCATCGCGTCCGCGAGCAGCCGTCTTGAATCGATGCACTTCGGCGTCGCCGACTATGCAGCTTTCAACAAGGCCCGCACCGTCGTCATCGGCGGCTTGAACCCCGACTATCCCGGCGACCAGTGGCACTTTCCCTTGTCGCGTATGACGGTCGCCTGCCGCGCCTTCGGCCTGCGTCCCATCGACGGCCCGTTCGGCGGCATTGACGATCCAGAAGGCTACAAGGCCGGCGCACGCCGTGCTGCAGCCCTCGGCGTCGAAGGCAAGTGGGCGATCCACCCCTCGCAGATCGAACTGGCCAACGAAGTGTTCTCGCCGACCGCCGCCGAAATCACACGTGCCGAACGCATCCTCGTAGCGCTGCGTGAAGCCGAAGCCCAGGGCAAGGGCGCAGCCTCACTCGATGGCAAGATGATCGACGCTGCCTCTGAAAAGATGGCCAACAACCTCTTGGCAACCAATGCAGCCATCAAGGCCGCCGAAGCCAAACGCGCGTAGTCCCTTCTCCCCGTCCTTCACGGGGAGAAGGTTAGGATGAGGGGCGGCCGCTTGTTCGGAGCCTCTTTTCCGCCCCTCACGCTCGCTTGGCTGCCGCCCCTCACCCCGACCCTCTCCCCGTCCGAGCGCAGGGGACGGGGAGAGGGGGAAGACGCCAAACCCCTTTCTTTCATTTGTATGCTGGAGACCCCCATGGACATTCACGAGTATCAGGCCAAAGAGCTTCTCGC
>JANOVN010000359.1:0-22044 GCA_031417455.1 Hyphomicrobiaceae bacterium
AGACAACAAATTCTCATCCGGCTGATTGGCCGTTTGAGAACCAGAAGAAGATCGAAGATTTGGACACCCTGCCGGGCAGACGAAGCACATCAGTGCCGCGCCGTTGAATTGAATAAACAATATCGCAGCGCCCGTGTCAACGTCTGTTTCACAAAAACGTCCGATTTCCTCAGGCGATCAATCCAAGTGTCTGATCAGACACAAGTAATTGTGGATAATTTTTTGACGACTGGCGTGAGTTTCACGGCTCCAAAAGCGTAAAAATCTGCGCAATGGTGCATTGCGAAATCGCAGCGCGTCATCCAGGCAGAAGAACTGCTCTAGGTCTGGGCCTATCTGGGTGTGAAGCCAGCCTTGCTTCAGCCTCGATTCAGAGGCCTAAATCAATACACAGACCGGTTTAGTGGGGCCGTTGATCGCGCTGGCAACGACGCCGGGCCTTGTCGTATATAAGTTGTACACGGCGTTGAGTGTTTGCGACGCCAGATCTCCCGCGCTTTGCGCGCGCAGGCACTAAGGGAATGAGTGTTCGTGGTCGATAGACGAAACGTACCGAGCCAAGTCCGGCGCCGTTCCGTTCCGGCGGCCGAGCGTCCGCGTGGCTTGCCGCATGTCTATCGGGGCGGCTCACGCAGCGGTCGCAAAGCCAATTTTGAAAAGGACTATGGATTCGGATCGGGCGGTGGCAGTTTTCGCTGGCTCTTGAGCACGTGCCTTGCCGGCGGAGTCGGTGCCATCGCCATTCTCGTCGTCATCTACGGGTCAACGGATCGAAGCGAACAGGGCGGGTTGATCCCAGCTTTGAAGAGGATGCGAGACGGCAAGGCCGAGACGGCCGTGCTGTTACGCCAAAGCGATGGTCTTAAATGGGCGGTGCCCAGGGCTGACAAGCTGCAGACGACCACGGGGGCCTTGTCGACGCGGTTCGTAATCCACGAGTCTCTCAAAGTCAAAAAGGCCAACCGCGAATTCATTCATGCAAAGCCGTATGCGCGGATCGTGGCGCGGCTCGCGCCGGTTTCGCAGCAGTATGCCGACGTCATTCCACCGTTCAATCCGTTCAAGCTCTATGCGACCGAAGGCGGAACGCAAACTCGGTCGGCCGCGGGCGACGGAGTGGTCAGCAACGACGTGTCTATCAAGGTGGTCGAGCTGCTCGGCGGCATTTTGCCGGGCGAAGATGGACAGGAACTCGATGCGCAGGAAGTGAGTGACCTCGTCACGCGCGGGCGCGACACACCCTTGGCGGATCAGGTGCCTGGGCTCGATGTGGCAGCAGCGCAACCCAGCGCTGGCGGTCCTACGGTTGTGGGAGACGACAAAAAGCGGCGGCTAGTCGAGGAAGCGCTCCCCTATAACACGACGCGTCTCGTCAAGACAAAGTTCGAAACCGATGAGACGCCGGGCGACGACCTGGAAAGCCGACAGATCCGGGTGGTCAAGATCGGCAAGCTGGAATCGCTTGCCAAAGTGCTTCAGCAAGCGGGCGGTGATGCCTGGCAATCCAAGGCAATGGCGGAGACTGCGAAAACCATCATTCCCGACGGGCAGTTGTTGGCGGGACAAGAAGTTCGCATCACAATGGTGCCGTCGCTCACACAGGCGGGCCGCAGCGAACCGGCGCGATTCAGCGTATTTTCGGAAGGGCACGATCACAAGGTTACCGTGACGCGGAGCAGCGCTGGTGAATTCGTTGCCAGCGCGACCCCGTTCGAAGAACAGATGGCTGAATCTTCAGGCGACGGCAGCCAGCCGCAGCTGTCGACGCTGTATTCCAGCTTCTATGCAGCAGGGCTCATGCAAAACATTCCCGCTGAAACGATTCAGCAGATGCTGCGGGTGCACGCCTATGAGACGGACTTCCGGCGGCGCGTGCGCGGCAATGATACGATCGAAATGTTTTTTGATCTGCGCGACGACAGCTCGCCAGACAGCGCGCCGGGCGAACTGCTGTTTACCGGCATCGGCGGCAGCGGGATCACGGGCCGGTTCTGGCGATTTCGAACGCCCGATGGCGTGGTTGATTTCTATGACGAGCAAGGCAACAACGCAAAAAAATTCCTGATGCGCAAACCGATCCGGAGCGACGATGTCCGGTTGACCTCGGGGTTCGGTCTTCGGTTCCATCCGTTATTCAACGACCGGCGCATGCATACTGGGATCGACTGGTCGGGGCCGGTCGGCACGCCGATCGTCGCGGCCGGCAGCGGCGTGATCGAAGAGGCGCTTTACAAAGGCGGCAACGGCAAATACGTGCGCATCCGCCACGCCAACGGGTATCAAACCGCCTACAGCCACATGAGCAACTTTGCGCGCGGCATTGAGGCGGGCGCGAAAGTCCGTCAGGGTCAGGTGATAGGGTTCATCGGCATGACGGGGTATTCGACAGGGCCGCATTTGCACTTCGAGATCCTCGTCAACAGCCGGTTTGTCGATCCGCTGTCGATCCAGGTGCCGCGCGAACGGCAACTGAATGGCAAGCAGCTTGCGGACTTTCAGAAAGAGCGCGTGCGGATCGACGATTTGATGCGGCGGCCACCGGTGATGACCCAGGTCAAGTGAAGCTTGAGCAATCTTTGCTGGCCCCATAAGTTAACCATGTTGCAACTGCACCGTGGCGGGATGGAACGCTTCGCACTAGGCCGCTCTTATGGTGGATGGTGACTTTCGCTAGGAGCGAATGTTGGAGCGTATTTTGGAGCGTATGATGTCAAAGACTGTAGGACTTACCTACTTGAGCGCGATTGCCATGGTCGTGATGCCAATCACGAGCGCTTCGGCTTTCCATCCTTTTGATGAACCGGCTGGTTATCAAGTGCCGGATTGGTCGAAGCGGAAGGCTGCTAAAGCGAACCCGGCGGGCAATCCAGCCAACCCGGCAAAGAAAAATCAGGCAAGTTCGTTCTTTGGCGGGGACGACGACGAGGACCAGCCAGTCAAGCCGCAGCAGCGCGTTGCAAAGCCATCTGCCGTGCAAAACCCGCCAGTGCTTGATGGCGGTGGCCGTCCCGAGATTTCACCCTCCGCGCCGCCGGTCGTTCCCTTCGCGAGTTCCGGGCCTGGCTCGATCGTCATCGATACAAGCGGGCGCTCGCTCTACTATACACTGTCGGCTTCGACGGCTTACCGCTATCCGATCTCGGTTGGCCGCGAAGGTTTCACGTGGACGGGGACGGAAAAGATCAGCCGCGTCCAGTCGTGGCCGGATTGGCGTCCGCCGGCCGAAATGAAGGAGCGGCAGCCCAACCTTCCTGATGTCATGACCGGAGGCGTTCGCAATCCACTCGGGGCAAAGGCGCTTTATCTGGGCAATTCGCTGTACCGCATCCACGGCACGAACGACGTTAAGTCGATCGGTCAGGCTGCGTCGTCGGGCTGCTTCCGGATGATGAATGGGCATGTGCTTCATCTGGCAGGGCTTGCCAACATTGGTACCACCGTGAAGGTCGTCCACAAGTTGCCGTCCAACGTCGCGGGCACTGAAGGCGGTAGTGGCGGCAAGCGGCGATCTGCCCGCGTTGCCGCCGTTAGCACCAATTAAGCAGCTGACTTCACCGGCCAACCGTTGATCGTTAGGGCACCATCGCGGACGGAGACGTGGACTGTGTCGCCGTCCTTGATGCCGCCGGACAGAATCTGTTCGGCCATCGGATCCTGGATCAGTTTTTGGATCACACGCTTCAAGGGGCGTGCGCCATAGGCTGGATCGTAGCCGCGATTGGCAACCCAGGTGCGGGCTGTGTCGTCCAGGTCGACCGTGATTTTGCGTTCGGTCAGTAGCTTGGCGAGGCGGCCCATCTGGATGTCGACAATCTGGGCCATATCCACGCGCTGGAGGCGGTGGAACAGAATGATTTCGTCCAAACGGTTCAGGAACTCGGGGCGGAAGCGTGCCCGGACTTCGGCCATCACGTCGTCGCGGACGAGGTCGGTCGACTCGCCTTCCTTCTGGGCCACGAGGTATTCGGCGCCTGCGTTCGACGTCATGATAATCAGCGTGTTCTTGAAGTCGACGGTGCGACCCTGACCGTCGGTCAAGCGTCCGTCGTCCAGAACCTGGAGCAGGACGTTGAACACGTCGGGGTGGGCTTTTTCGATTTCGTCGAACAGGATCACCTGATACGGACGGCGGCGAACGGCTTCAGTCAGCACACCACCTTCCTCGTAGCCGACGTAGCCGGGAGGTGCGCCGATCAGCCTCGCGACCGAGTGTTTTTCCATGAATTCGCTCATGTCAATACGCACCATGGCGGTGTCGTCGTCAAACAGGAACGCGGCCAGCGCCTTGGTCAGCTCGGTTTTGCCGACGCCGGTAGGGCCTAGGAACATGAACGAGCCAAGCGGGCGATTGGGATCTTGGAGACCTGCACGGGCGCGGCGAACTGCCGTTGCGACAGCGGACACGGCTTCCGCTTGGCCCACAACACGGGCGGCCAATGTTTTTTCCATTTTGAGGAGTTTGTCGCGTTCGCCTTCCAGCATCCGCTCCATCGGAATGCCAGTCCAACGCGAAACGACGCCGGCGATATGGTCGGCGGTGACGGCCTCTTCAAGCATCGGTGCTTTGCCGTCGCCCTTTTCCAGGGTGGCCAGCTTTTTTTCGAGCTCTGGAATGACGCTGTAGGACAGTTCACCGGCACGGCCGTATTCGCCGGCGCGCTGCACGCGATCCAACTCCATACGGCGCTGCTCAAGCTCTTCCTTGAGCTTTTGCGCCTGACCTAGCTTGCCTTTTTCACCTTCCCAACGGGAGGTGAGTGCACGCGACTTCTCGTCGAGATCGGCGATCTCACGGTCGATCCGGCTAAGACGGTCTCGCGAGGCGGTGTCGGTCTCTTTCTTCAGGGCCTCACGCTCGATTTTGAGCATAATCATGCGGCGGTCGATTTCGTCCAACTCTTCGGGCTTGCTATCCACCTGCATGCGCAGGCGCGAGGCTGCTTCGTCCATCAAGTCGATGGCTTTGTCGGGCAGGAAGCGGTCGGAGATGTAGCGGTGGGATAGGGTGGCGGCAGCGACAAGGGCACTGTCGGTGATGCGAACGCCGTGGTGGAGTTCGTATTTCTCCTTCAGTCCGCGCAGGATCGAGATTGTATCCTCGACGGTCGGCTCGTTGACGACGATGGGTTGAAAGCGGCGGGCGAGCGCTGCGTCCTTTTCGATGTACTTCTTGTACTCATCCAGAGTGGTTGCGCCGACGCAATGGAGCGCGCCGCGAGCCAGCGCCGGCTTCAAGAGGTTGGAGGCGTCCATTGCGCCTTCGGACTTGCCCGCACCAATCAGGGTGTGAAGCTCGTCGATGAAGAGGATGATGCCGCCTTCTTCGGCTTCGATCTCGGACAGGACTGATTTCAGTCGTTCTTCGAATTCGCCGCGATATTTCGCGCCTGCAATCAGCGCGCCCATGTCGAGGGACATGAGCTTCTTTCGCTTCAAGCTTTCGGGCACGTCACCCTGAATGATGCGCATTGCCAGACCTTCGGCGATGGCGGTCTTGCCGACGCCGGGTTCACCGATGAGGACAGGGTTGTTCTTGGTCCGGCGTGAGAGGACCTGCATGGTGCGGCGGATTTCTTCGTCGCGGCCAATGACGGGGTCGATCTTGCCGTTACTAGCTGCCTCGGTCAGATCGCGGGCGTAGCGTTTCAACGCGTCGTAACTCTGCTCGGCACCGGCGCTATCGGCCGTGCGGCCTTTGCGCAAGTCGTTGATAACGCGATTGATGTTTTCGGCGGTGACGCCGGATTCGGCGAGGATGCGGCCAGCCTCGGTGTTCATTTCGATAACGAGCGCCAGCAGCAGGCGTTCGGCGGTAACGAAGTCGTCCTTCGCCTTGCTGGCCAGGGTTTCGGCGGTATTAAACACGCGCGCGAGTTCGGGGGTAACGTAAATCTGACCCGAGCCGCCGCCCGTCACCTTGGCGCGCTTGGCGAGGACAGCTTCGGTTGCGCGCAGGGCGTCGGCGGGGCGGCCGCCGGCTTTGGCGATCAGGCCGCTTGCGAGACCTTCAGGGTCGTCGAGCAAGACCTTCAAAAGGTGCTCGACGGAAAACTGCTGATGGCCCTCGCGCAACGCCAAGCTCTGGCCTGACTGGACGAACCCTTTGGACCGGTCGGTAAATTTGTCAAAATTCATTGTCTTCTCCACCTGCGGACGGTGCCCTCGTTTGATAAATCATCAAGCGGCGGCGTCGGCTGTGCTTAAAGTCATGCGAGCCCATTATGACATGCGCGAAACTGACTTAGGGTCGCTTGATCGTCAGTAAAAGGCCTTGAGCGGCATCAAAGCGCGTAGGGAGAACGTATTACATGTTGGATGGGACAATAGCCGCACTGTATCGCTACCCGGTCAAGGGGTTGAGCGGGGAGCGATTGAGCGAAGCTGAGGTCGAGGCTGGGTCGGCGATACCGTTTGATAGGGCCTATGCGATTGAGAACGGGCCGGGTGCGTTTGATGAGGCAGCGCCCAGGCATTTGCCGAAGGTGACGTTTCTTTGCCTCATGCGGGACGAGCGGTTGGCGACACTTGAAACGGTGTTTGCGGGTGCAACATCATTGCTTACAATTTCGCGAGCAGGCGAACTTCTGGCGCGCGGGGCCTTGGACACCGCTTACGGACGGATTGCAATCGAAGCCTTCATCGCCCGTGAAATGACCGATGAATTGCGCGGGCCGCCGCGAGTTGTTTCAGCGAAAGGGCACAGCTTTTCCGACGTGAAGGAAAAGTGCCTGCACATCATAAATCTTGCGTCGGTGCGGGCGCTGGAGCAGACGACGGGCCGCCTGATTGATCCGATGCGGTTTCGGGCAAACGTGCTGATCGACGGGCTTGAGCCCTGGGCGGAGTTGGACCTGCTGGGGCGCGAGATCGGGCTGGGCGGCGTGCGGCTGCAGGTTTTCAAACGGACCGTGAGGTGCGCGGCGACCAATGTCGATCCGGCGACAGGGGTGCGCGGGGGGGATTTGCCGGGCGCGATACTCGATGCGCACGGGCATCGGGATTTTGGGATTTATGCGACGGTGTCGAGCGGCGGGATGATCCGGGCCGGAGATCGTGTAGAAATCAAGTAGGCCTGATTACCCAGCCTCATCCGCAATGACCATTATTTAGTCCACGGTCGCCCGTCTCGGTCAAGGGCCGAGCTACGAACGGGGGGGCCGGGTCCCTCGGGTCGAGCCTGAGGGCCGGCAAGCCCGGCCATGGAGTGGGGGGAGCATTTTTACGGATAGAGCTGGGGTAATCAGGCAAGGAGGTGAGGGCTCGTAGCAGTGAAGGCCCGATTGAGTGAAGGCTCGATTAAGTGAAGACTCGATTAAGTGAAGTCCAGGGGACTCATCCCCTGGACCCCTGGTTTTACGTGTGACTGTTATTCGTTACCTGGCTCACGGTCCGATGACGGGGCAGCGGGAGCTGCTGCCTCTTCGGCAGCGACGGCAGCGTCACGACGCGGACGGCGGACGGGACGGCGCAGGAACTCGGGCTGCTCGTGTTCGGCCACCGGGGTTGGCGCGCGTTCACGGCGCGGCGCACGAGGAGCGCGAGGGGCTGGTTCGGCGCGCGGGATCGTTGGCTGCTCGGCACCGACGGGGTGCTCGACAGCAAACGGGATCTCCTGACGCACATCACGAGGCGGCTGAGGCGATTCAGCGCGATGCTCGACGCGCGGCTCGGGACGCAGATCGGGTTGGGGCTCTGACCTCAGTTCGGGACGGTGAGCCGGGCGATTTTCCGGTCTGAATTCCTGGCGGAACTCGGAGCGGTTTTCGAACCGGTCGGGGCGGTCGCTCCGTTCTGGCCGGTCAGGGCGATTTTCTGGCCGATCCATGCGTGGCTGCTGATTGTCGCGCCAGGCGGGGCGGTCACCGAACTGCTGGCCACCTTGACCACCTTGATTGCGGTCATTTGGATTGCGGTCGTTTTGGAAGCGATCGCCGCGCGGCTGGTTGAAGCGATCGTTGTTGTTGTTGCTGTTGTTGTTGTTGTTGTTGCGGTCGCCGTTGTTGTAGCGCTCGCCACCGCCTTGATAGCGGTCGCGCTGCTGGTTATTGCGGCGCTGGCCGCCATCGTTGTTGTTGAAACGCTGACGGTCTTCGAAACGCGGATTGTTTTCAGGGCGGGGCGCATTGTCGGGACGGGGATTTTCAAACCGCGGCTGTTGCTCGGCCTGACGTACCGGCATCTCGACGGGCGGCAACGGCTGCATGTCGCGACCGTACGTTTCGCCCTCGTCGTCACCGTGCTCATCGGTGTTGTCGGGCGTTTCGCCGGGCTGCCCGGTGCGCCGCTCGCCGCCTTCGCCGGTCTGGGTTTGGCTTTCGCGATAAGCAAGGATGATGCGATTGTAATGCTCGGCGTGCTGGAGATAATTCTCCGCAAGGACGGGGTCGCCCGAGGTCGTCGCATCGCGGGCGAGCGACAAATATTTCTCCGCTATACCAGAAGCCGTTCCCGAGACTTTGCCGTCCGGCCCATTGCTCTGGTAGGTCCGCGAAATAGGATTCTGGCCCTTGCGGTTCTGGTTTTGGGTATTGCCGTGATTGTTATTCTGACCGCCCCGGGTACGACCCCGGCGATGTTGCTGTCCTTGCCTCATGATCTCCCGATCTCGCTGTATTGCCGTCGTAAATGGAATGTTGTTGTTGCTTGGTTGTGCGATATTTACCCTAGGGGCCTCCCGGTTTTGATTGAATCGCGGAAGGATCCTAGCTCTATGTTTTGTCGTGCTTCCTTGCCGGAAAACCGCTCACACCCCCGCCTTCGCGGGGGCATGCTGGTCCTGGAAGCACTCTAGCGCCGACCGGAGAAGTCTCCGTTCAAGCCGCGCTCATGGGTCCGGCATGGGTCTGGCGTATGGGCGCTTTGCCGGCGATGCCGAGCATCGACCGCATGTTTCCTCAAAATTATTCCTCGAAAGGATGCCTCTTAGATCGCGCCTGCACGAACAACGTGCGCCGCCCGGTCGTTATTCGCGTTGAAATCGATACGCCTCAGCCCTTGATTTTCGTGCTTACCACCAGCGTCACCCCAGGATTTTCCGAAGCACTATTTTCAGAGGCACTATTTCCCAACGCTCTTGGCACCCACCAACCCGATTATCGAAATTGTGCCTCTACAGGCGCGTCGAATTGCATGCGCTTTGCGCAACACTCGCAGCTGGACCCCTACCAGGATTGGCCGCTCAGTACATTCCGACACGCTCTAGGGTGCATGAGAGCGACTGTGGACGAGCCGTCTGCTCATACCGACCGTGCTGCTCAAATCATGTTCTGGTGCAAGATAGCTCGAATTCTGCGGCGTTCCAAGTTCTTTTCTCATTCAGCCGACGATTGTGACCGGATCGCAACGCAACGTAGGTGGTTACTGTGGTCGCGGAGCGCTTCCATTGTGGTTAACGCATTGTGAGCGCCACTGTTTTTGGCGATTGCCTTCACAGCCTCGCTCTGACCTGCGCCTAATTCCAGCACCAACGCGCGCTGTTCACCAACTACATGAGGCATTGCCGCCCAGCCTTCAAGGATTGCGCGGTAAAATGCTAATCCGTCGCAGCCTCCGTCCAAGGCAAGGGTCGGGTCGTACTTTGAGACTTCGGGTTCAAGGGTCGCGAGATCACCGGTTTTGATGTAGGGCGGGTTGGATACGACCAAGTCGAAGGTACCGGGAAGACCGGTGAATATGTCGTGGCGTTCAAATTCTGCGCGCTCGAACACGCCGAGGGAGACGGCATTGGCCGCCGCGCAGTCAAGGGCCTCCAGACTTATGTCGAGCCCCAAACCGGTCGCCAAAGGGAGTTCGGCGAGCAGGGTCAAAAGCAGTGCGCCCGAGCCAGTGCCGATGTCGAGGATTGAGATCGGACGCCCGGCCCAGCCTGCGCTGCGGGCGATTGTGAGCGCAGCGTCGATGATCGTTTCAGTATCTGGGCGCGGATCGAGGACGGCGGGAGTTAGGGCAAACATGCGGCCGTAGAACTCGCGTTCGCCCAGGATACGGGAGACGGGCTCGCGGGCGATACGGCGGTGAACGTAGGCAGCCAGACGCGCTGCCTCCTGGTTTGAGAGGGTGCGGGTAGGGTCCTTGATCAGATCGGCGGATGACGCGTTGAGCGCTGCGGCAAGCAAACGGCGGGCATCGCCTGCGCCTTCCTCGATGCCAACTGCTGTAAATTCGGTCCGGATGCGCCGAAGGGACTGCTCGACGGTTTGTGGCGGCGGCGAAACGTCAAAGGCCATCCTGGGTCGCCATTTCTGCCATCAGAGTTGCCTGGTGGTCGGTGATGAGGGCGTCGATCAGTTCATCCAATGCATTGCCCGACATGACGGCGTCGAGCTTATGGAGCGTGACGTTGATGCGGTGGTCGGTGACGCGGCCTTGCGGGAAGTTGTAAGTGCGGATGCGCTGCGAGCGGTCGCCGGAGCCCACCTGCTCCTTGCGGGCGCTGGCGCGGTCGTCGGCGAGCTTCTGGCGCTCGGCTTCATAGATGCGGGACCGCAGGACCTTCATGGCGATTTCACGATTGCGATGCTGGGACTTTTCCGCCGAAACGACCATGATGCCGGTGGGCAGATGGAGCATACGGACCGCGCTGTCGGTCTTGTTGACGTGCTGGCCGCCGGCGCCGCTCGCCCGCATGGTGTCGATGCGGATGTCTTCGGGACGGATATCGATTTCCACGTCTTCGGCTTCAGGCAGCACGGCGACGGTTGCCGCCGAGGTGTGAATGCGGCCTTGGGTTTCGGTCGCGGGTACGCGCTGGACGCGGTGGACGCCAGATTCGAACTTGAGGCGTGCAAAAACGCCGGCACCCGTGATCGAAGCGACGATTTCGCGATAGCCGCCGAGGTCGTTTTCCGAGGTGGAAATGACTTCGGTCTTCCAATTGTGAAGATCGGCGTAGCGCTGGTACATGCGGAACAGGTCGGCAGCAAAGAGGGCTGCTTCATCGCCGCCGGTGCCGGCGCGGACTTCGATAATGGCGCTCTTGTTGTCGGCGCTGTCTTTGGGCAACAGTTCAATCTGGAGTTTGGATTCCAGTTCGGCCAGGCGCTGTTTGACCGGCTCCAACTCCTGGCGGGCGAGCTCGGCCATCTCGCGACCTGCGGTGGAATCATGCGCCATGGCGGTCAGATCGGCAACCTCCGTTGCCGTCGCGTTATAGGCCTTGATGGCTGCGACGACGGGTGACAGCTCGGCGAACTCTTTGGTCAGTTTGACATAGGCCGACTGCGCCACGCCCGCGTTCAACTCGGACTGGACGGTTTCCCAGCGCTGTACGAGCCGGTCCAATTTTTCGCTGGGTAGTGACATGGCTCGCCGGGCATCCTTCGCTTGGAAGGAGCGCTTATAAGCCTAACGGCGCTTGATGGGCAATTTATCCGCGCGGCGGGTGCGCGGATTATCGACGTCGATCCAAGTCATGCCTTCAAACTTGCGTGAGGTTTTGAAGAGAATGGCGTCCTTGGCATATCGGACGGCGCCGCCGAGTGGAGCGGGGAGGTTGGTCATGGCCGCTTCGACCATGGAGCTTTGTGTGCCCAAGCCGGCGATCATTAGAGCGAGACCGATCGCTGCAATGCGCCAAATGGGCCAGCGGCGCGGCATCCACGACGTTAGGAATTTTCGAATCGCGACCATGCGAGCGGGCGGTGCGGCTTGGGGTTCAGGGGTTGACTCACCCGCAGTCACCGCGACGAAGTGGAACTGGAGGCTATGAAGGGCGGGCGTTGGATCAATGCTCGCCATAGCGGCATAGGCCCAAACGAGTTGATGGGTTTGCGACCAAGACGGAAGGCGGGACAGGGTACCCGTTTCAAGCGCCGCGATCACTTCAGGATGGGTTTGCAGGTGCGCCGCAACCTGATCGAGCGTCAGGCCGAGGTATTGGCGAAGCTGGAGGAAAAAGGTTGCGGTCGGGCGATAGGATTGCGGGTCCGCCGTCTTGGAAACGGCACCGGCGGCGGCCGCGCGAGCTGCCCGCTGTGTCTGCGCAATCGTCGCAAACGAACCCATATAGAACTCACACAACGCACAAACTAAACTTGGAACCCCGAGGCTTACTGTCGGTCACATGAGATAGTCCGTCAATCGAACTATGTTGCAGGGTCAAAAACTTTGGTCGGGACTAAACTTCGACTTCGTTTTCCTCGGCAAAGCGGGTCAGTGCCGCGCGCAGGCCGCCATCGCCCGTCTTCAGGCGGTCGTCGATGAAGCGTTCGATTTTGCCCGCATCGAGTGACAGGATCATGGTCTTGACCGGACCGATCGAGGCGGGTGACATGGAGACTGAACGGAACCCCAAACCGATAAGAGCCATCGCTTCAAGCGGGCGGCCTGCCATCTCACCGCATAGGGTGATCGGGACTTTGTATTTCTTGCCTGCCTTTAACAACGTCTTCAAGGCACGTAGCGGCGCGACCGACAGGCTATCGTAGCGGCTTGCTACCTGCGCGTTGGTGCGGTCGGCGGCGTAGAGGAATTGCAGCAGGTCGTTACTGCCGACCGAGATGAAATCGACCTTCGGCATCAACGCGTCGAGCTGGAACAATAGCGCCGGGACTTCAAGCATCGCCCCGACCCGGACATGGGTGGGCGCCTCGAAGCCGCGCCGTTTCATCAGCTCGTGCTCTTTGTCGATGAGGGCACGGATGGCGGTCATTTCCTCGGCGTCCGACACCATAGGGATCATGATCGACAATTCGCGGCCGGCAGACGCGCGCAGGAATGCACGCACCTGGGTGCGAAACAGCGCCGGGCGATCGAGCGACATACGAATCGCGCGCCAGCCGATGGCGGGATTTTCTTCCTTTGTCTGGCGCAGATAGGGCAGTACCTTGTCGCCGCCGATGTCGAGCGCGCGGAATACCACCGGCTTGTCGCCCGCGATGTCGACGACGGCCTTATAGGTCGCGAGCTGCCGCTCCAAACGGGGAAGCGTGTGGGACAACATGAACTGCAATTCAGTGCGGAACAGGCCGACGCCAGCTGCCCCCGATTCCGCCAGATGGGGCATGTCCACAAGCAGACCGGCATTCATATGAAGCGCGATTCTGACCCCGTCCCGGGTCACGGCGGGCACGTCGCGCAGGGTTTCATATTGTTTTTGACGTTTGGCGCGGAAGCGGACCTTATCGGAATAGGCGGCGACCATTTCCGGGCTGGGGCGCAGGTGGACTTCGCCGCCCACCGCATCGACGATGATCGCATCTCCAGCGTTCACGCGGTCAACGACACCCAGCGCCTGACCGACGGCTGCGATACCCAGCGCCTTGGCGACGATAGCGACGTGGCTCTGGCTACTGCCGTCTTCCACCACGAGGCCGCGTAGCTTGGACCGGTCGTAGTCGAGCAACTCGGCGGTGCCCATGGTTCGAGCGACCAGGATCGTGTCGGCGGGCAGATTGGCGGGGTCGGTCGCGCCCTGCGCGCGTCCAGCGAGGATACGCATCAGGCGTTCGGACAGGTCGTCCAAGTCGCGCTGCCGTTCGCGCCAGAGCGGATCGTTCTGGCGGTGCATCCGGGCGCGCGTTCCGTTCTGGACACGCTCGACGGCGGCTTCGGCGGTCAGGCCGCCTTCCACGGCTTCGCGCAGGCGGCGATGCCAGCCTTTGTCGTGTGCGAACATGCGGTAGGCTTCGAGCACATCGCGATGCTCGCCAGCGCCTGCGAGGTTTTCATGGTCAAGCATGTCGTCGAGTGACGCGCGTAGATCGGCGATGGCGACTTCGAGACGTTTGAGGTCGACTGCTGGTTCGTCCGACATGAGCTTGGTGACGACGATACGCGGCTCATGCAGGACGACGCGGCCCAGCGCAATGCCTTCGGAGATGCCTTCGCCTTCAATTACGGCCGATAGCGACTTGCTGATTTCAAGCGCCGTTCCGGCGCCCGCGACCGCGCCGGAGACCAGCTGCTCGGCGACGACCATCGCAGTTGTCTGCATAACCTCGACGTCATCGTCAGAGTATTCCTTGACGGTGCGGTTCTGGATCACCAGAACGCCCAGCACCTGACCGCTGCGCTGCACGGGCACCGCAAGCAGCGAGTGATAAACCTCTTCGCCCGTTTCAGGGCGGTAGGAGAACGAGGGATGGCTCGAGGCCTCGGACTCGTTGATCGTCACATTCATTTCGGCGCAACGGCCGACGAGGCCTTCGCCGCGCTTCATGCGGGTATTGTGGACGGCCGCCTTGTTGAGGCCTTCGGTCGCAAACAGCTCCAGCGAGCCGTCTTGGCGCTTCAGGTAGATCGAGCAGACTTCTGCGACCATGACGCCGGCGATCTGGCGCACGATTTTGTCCAGCCGCAATTGACCATCGCCCGGCTCGGCCATGATCTCGCGCAGACGCCGCATGATGATGCGTAGCGCCGGCTCGGATGGCAGAAAGGTTGTATCATCGCCGCGCCTGCTCATGGCCTGCCGTAAACTGATGTCGATGTCGGCTCGTCATTTCGAAAGACCGTCGGCGGTTCGTGGACCGGCGTCAATAGCTTGTTTGTTCGCGCATCCGGTGCACCCCTGGGAAGAGGGGCGGATCGCAGTTGCACAGCGAATTCAAAAGCATATTGCACTGCATCCAATTGAACGCCGAACAGGCACTCAATCGGAGCAGTTGCGAAAGAATCAGGCGGCGTCGAGGCCATAGAGCGTATGCAGCGTGCGCACGGCAAGCTCGGCATAAGCTGCATCGATCAGAACCGAGATCTTGATCTCGGACGTCGATATTGCCTGGATGTTAATGCCTTTTTCCGACAACGCCTTGAACATCTGCGCTGCGACACCGGCATGGCTGCGCATGCCGATGCCGATGACGGAAATCTTGACCACTTCGGCGCTGCTGATCACGTCAAAATAACCGATGTCGGTCTTTGCCGCCTTCAAGACTTCGAGCGCGCGAGGCAATTCTGCGGCCTGGACCGTGAAGGTCATGTCCGTGCTCTTGCCGTCGGGTGCGACGTTCTGGACGATCATATCGACGTTGATGCTCGCGTCTGCCAGCGGGCCAAAGATGCGCGCCGCGACGCCGGGCTTGTCCATGACCTTGAGGATCGTCACCTTGGCTTCGTCCTTGGCATAGGCGATGCCGCTTACTATCTGCTGTTCCACGATCTCTTCCTCGTCACAAACAATCGTTCCGATGTTTTCCAGAGCACCCGCTTTGACCGGATGCATTTCTTCAGGCTTCACAAAGCTCGACAGAACACGCACGCGCATGCGGTGCACCATCGCAAGTTCGACCGAGCGGGTTTGAAGCACTTTGGAGCCGAGCGACGCCATTTCCAGCATTTCCTCATAGGAAACCTTGGGTAGACGCCTGGCTTTCGACACGATGCGCGGGTCCGTCGTATAAACGCCGTCTACGTCGGTGTAGATGTCGCAAATGTCGGCCTTGAGGGCCACGGCCAAAGCCACCGCGCTGGTGTCAGAGCCGCCGCGTCCCAGCGTTGCGATGCGATTGGACTCGGGCTCGACGCCCTGGAAACCGGTCACGACCGCAATTTCGCCGCCGTGGATCCGGGCGGCCAATTCATCGGCCTGAACATCCAGGATGCGGGCTGAGCCGTGCGCCGTGCTCGTGATCACTGGAATCTGCCAGCCCTGCCAGGAGCGCGCCTGCAAGCCCATCGACTGCAGCACGATGGCGAGCAAGCCTGCCGTCACCTGCTCGCCGGTTGCCACGACCGCATCGTACTCGCGCGCATCGTGCAGCAGGGATGCCTCGCGCACCCAGGACACTAACTGATTGGTCGTGCCCGACATCGCTGACACCACTACGGCTACCTTGTTGCCTGCGTCGACTTCGCGCTTCACGTGGCGCGCCACGTTGCGGATGCGTTCCACGTTGGCGACCGACGTGCCGCCGAACTTCATGACGACAACAGCCATTTCGCTCCGTCCTTAGTTTCCAGCCTTAGGGATCTTGCCCCGTTAGGGATCTTGGCCCGTTTAGAATTTTCCGCGGATCAATACCGGCTGCGGCGTCCGCCTGCAACACCTTAAGCTTCCTTTGCCTCACGCGCCGTGGCGCTGCGTCGATGCATTGCATCGCGGGGCGATGACGGGGCGCGGGCGCTCCCTAAACCCCTGCGGGCTTTGAAGTGAGGGGACGCAATTGACAACGCACGTTTTCAATCCAGCAGCAGGTGGCTATAAGCTAGGGTATGCAACAACCCGGTTCCGCCTCGACATCATCGCCAACGCTCGATCCCAACGAAGTCGACCGGTTTGCCCGGATGGCCGCCGATTGGTGGGATCCAAAAGGGCAATTCCGGCCGCTGCACGAGCTTGGTCCCGCCCGGATGCAATATTTGCGCGATGAAATCATGCGGCATTTCCAGCGAACCAGCTTGGATCAACCGCTGGCGGGGTTGCGCGTCATAGACATCGGTTGCGGCGGCGGGCTGGTCGCTGAACCGCTGGCGCGGATGGGTGCAACCGTGACGGGGATCGATCCGGGCACTGACACGATTGCCGCGGCACGCGCGCATGCCGAACCGCAGGGATTGAATATCGACTACCAGGTGGCGCGGATCGAGGAGATCGCCGAAAAGGGCGAAATGTTCGATGTCGTGACCTGCCTTGAGGTGGTCGAGCATATTCCCGACGTGTCGGCGTTCCTTGCAGCGGCTGCGCGCTGCGTGCGGCCCGGCGGGTTGTTGATTGCCTCGACGCTCAATCGCACTATCAAATCCTATGCGCTCGCCATCGTGGCCGCCGAATATATTCTACGTTGGTTGCCGCCAGGCACGCACGACTGGAACCGCTTTGTACGGCCAGAAGAAATGACGATCTATTTCGCGCGCGCAGGCTTGGAGCCGCCACGCTTTACCGGGCTAGTGCTCGATCCCATTCGTGACCGCTGGTTGCTGTCGACAGATACCGACGTCAATTATTTTGCGGCGGCGGCGCGGGCGACGCGGAAGCCGACGTAGTTGCTACGGTAGGCGGGCGGATCGCCGTATCGGATGGCGGAGCGCAGGTATTTGGGGCGGTCGTTCCAGCCGCCGCCGCGAACAACGTAAGAGCTGCAGTCTGGGTCGGTGGCGGCGGCGCCAATCGGGGATGCCGTTTCATAGTTTTCCCGATAGCAGTCCTGCGTCCATTCCCAGACGTTGCCGTGCATGTCGTACAGGCCAAATGCATTTGGCGGGAACGACCCGACAGGCGCGGTTTGGCGGTTGTCCCAATTGCTGCCGCAGCCGTCGCAGTTGGCGGCTCCCTGGCCGATCTCGTCGCCCCAGGAATACGCGGCGGTTGAACCAGCGCGCGCGGCATACTCCCATTCGGCCTCGGTCAGAAGGCGATATGCTTGGCCCGATATTCGCGAAAGCCAGGGCAAGTAGGTTGCCGTTACGTCGTTCCAAGACACGTCGAGCACGGGACGGGATCCGCGCGCCCAGCCCTGGTCGTTGGGCACATGTATGCAGCCGCCGCCAGCAACGCAGGCGTCCCATTGCTCGAAGGTGATTTCATATCTGCTGATTGCGATTGGTTTGGCTAGAGTGACGCGATGGACCGGCGTTTCGTCGCCGCTGTGGTCCTTGGAACCCATATCGAAGCTTCCGGGCGGAACGACCACCATTTCGGGACATTGGGCGCAGCCGGTAAAGCGTTCGCCGGGCTTGTGGCACTGGTGTTTTGCTTCGACTTCGACAATCACGCCGTCGCACAAGGCCATGCTTGCTTCTTGCGCCAAGGCGGCAGGCCCATGCGCGACCGTACCCTGGATGATCAACGCGCAGATGAACGCAATTGCTGAGATCGGCAATGGTTTCATTTTTACCACTCAAGCGCTCAGGTCAAGATCGACGCGAAAAACAAACAAGCGACGACGATCAGGGTCAACGGCCAGCGCAAGTGAGCATACCATGCGGGTGCAAAACCGCGCCGGACCGAGCCGATGTCGTATGCAAGCAGCAGGGCAAAGGCTATCGCCATGATGCGAAGCGCTACGTCTGTGGGGAAAAACGCCAATGCGAACCAAGCGATAAGGGCTGGCGCGACACTTACCGCGTAGGTCCAGCTTGCATCGCGGCGGCCACCGTACTCGCTCATCGCCAGCCCCCAGTGCACCGCGCCCATGAACGAGAGCGTCGTGGCTGCGTATTGAGCGAGCACGAGCAACGGTTGGCGGCCGAACGGCTCGATGTGCCAGAGTTGAGCCAGTGTCAAGCCGATGAACGGCAACAGGCCGGCCGCACTCAAAGTGAGGGCGGCGGTTGGGATTGCCGTCGAGAATCGTGGGCTCGTCATGCTGTGGTGAGGTCCTCTTTTTCTATCTTCAAGCACTTCGGCCGGTAAGTGGACTGGCCGATCAGAATGCGTGCGCTGCACTGTGACGTTAACCGCGTGCCGTTTCAACCTCGTGGCGTCTGTGCGTCGCCGATTACCCAGGCAATGGTTCGGCAGGTTTTGGGTCTTTTACAGCTACGCTACATGACTCCTCACGTTCTGAATAAAATTGCGTTCACTGGCTGTCTGCCGCACGATTTCTTATTCGTCCGAAATGCTGCTCAATTTCCGTCGCGTTAAGGCTTCATTCACCACATATGCGTTGTTATTGGCTCGATAAGTATTGAGCAGATCATGGCGGACATGATGGACGTGCGAACGATGACACTTACCTCAAGAACAGCCCGGACGTTTGCGCGATGTGGGGTCGTTGCCGGGACAATGCTCGTTGGAGCGTGCAGCGGCGGGCAGAGCCAACTATTCGACAAACCGAGCTGGAGCCTTGCCGACAAGCCGCCGGTGTCGCTTGGTGGACCCGGCGCGCAACCCAAGGCGGAACCTGCTCGGGGGCCGGTATATGAGTATCGCGGCGGGCGTGACCCCGTGACCGGGATGGTTCGCTCTGACACTGCGAGCGAGCCGCGACTGATCGAGATCCGCAAGGGCGATACTCTGCACGGGCTTTCGCTAACCTACCATGTGAGCGTTAAAGCACTGATGGAAGCCAATAACCTGACCTCAACGACGATTGTGCCAGGGAAGAAGCTGGCTATTCCAGCGAGTTGACGCGGTCGGCATCGCGGCTGTCAGCGGCCTCAACTGATCAACAGCAACCTGGCGGCGGCACCTGGCTGCGTGAGGGGAGCCCGGTGGATGCAAGGCAGGACGGGGCAGTCTGGGTAAGCGATTGCAATCCGCCATAGGTTGCCGATCCCGAACGGGTAGGGCTTGGCATCGGGGAGCGGCCAATAGTGCAGATCATAGCAATGCTCTTGCAGATAGGCTGCAAAACTCGCGTCGTCTGGACCGCCATAGACTTTCAACAATCGGGCTCTGGTTTCGGCGACCTCGATGCGGCGCACGGCCACTTCATTGGGGAGACCTTCGGAGGGGCAACCGATGTACGTGCATAGGTAGGTGTCCGCCTCGGTCGTGGCGCTATCGACGTGAAAAGAGTAGACGTCCGTAGGGATCGGTCCCGCCGTGTCATCGCGAGGGTAGCTGGTGATGCAGTCGAGGATTGGGGCTAGTCCGTGACCACGTAGCAGTTCCTGGTCGGCCAGCAATACCGCCCGGGCAACGCAGCCCGCTGGGGTGAGGGTGAGTGCTGCAAGGTCGTCATCTCCAATCGTGGTGATCCCTTGTTTGGCTGGCAACCTGTCAACGATTTCTTGGAAATCTCCGGGCAGCTGGCGAGGCCAACAGAGAGCGTTGATGTCTCCTTCAAAGCGAGTGGCAAACAACTGTTCGATGCTGTCGACAATGCCGATGCGGTTCGATGCCTTGAGGGCTCGTAAGTCATGTTCCAAGTGAAAACTCACTCCGCACAGGTCTGCTGATTATGGCTCAAGCCGCCGCGCCAACCAATACCTGATGATGGCCGTGCGCATCCGGGGGTCCGATAACGCCGTCGGCTTCGAGGCGTTGGAGGAGGGATGCGGCCCATTTGGGTTGGATATTCAGGCGGCGTTGCAGGTGGGCGCGTGAGGCTTGGCGGTCGCGAATGATGGTGGCGACGGCGCGGTCATAAAGGGCGTCTGCGCTGGAAGGCGACAGCGACGTGCGGTTGGTCGCGCCATCTGGAACATAGGTGCGGGTGCGCTGTGTGACATCGCTATCGCTGCCGGTGATGCCTTCGACGTAGCGCGGCGCACCCTGGTCGCGCAGGCAGCTGGCGACGGCGTTGATTTCTTCTTCCGAAACGTAGGGGCCGTGGACGCGTTGCACTTGGCCGGTGCCGTTGGCGTAAAGCATGTCGCCCGCGCCGAGGAGCTGTTCGGCACCTTCGCCGCCGATGACGGCACGGCTGTCGAGTTTGCTCCCAGCCTTGTAGCTGATGCGGGCGGTGAGGTTGGCTTTCAGGCCCGGCGTCACGATGTCGGCGGTGGGGCGTTCGGTGGCCATGATGAGGTGGATGCCGGCAGCCTTTGCCGCTTGCGCCAAGCGCTTGACCGCGCCCTCGATTTCGTTGCCCGCGACGGCCATGAGGTCGGCGAATTCGTCCATCACGATGATGATGTACGGCATCGCCTCCAGGTTCATTTCTTCTTGCACGTAGGTTGCTTCGCCGGTGCGTTTGTCAAAGCCGGTCTGGACCGTGCGCGCGAGCCGTTCGCCGCGCTTCTTGGCGTTACGGACGCGATTGTTGAACACGTCGATGTTGGCGACGCCGAGCGCTGCCATGCGCTTGTAGCGTTCTTCCATTTCGGTGACGCACCACGACAGGGCGGTGATCGCCTTGTGGGGGTCGGTCACGACGGGCGTCAGTAGATGCGGGATGCCGTTGTAGGCGGCAAGGTCGAGCATCTTGGGGTCGATCATCAGGAAGCGGCAATCGTCGGGGCCGTGCTTGTAAAGCAGCGACAGGATCATCGCGTTGATGCCGACGGATTTGCCCGCGCCGTTGGCGCCTGACACCAGCATGTGGGGGATGCGGGCTAAGTCGGCGACGATGGGGCGGCCTTCGACATTGCGGCCAAGCGCTACGGGCAAGACATCCATCGTCGAGCGGTAGACGTCGGCGTCGAGCACATCACGCAGCGTGATGGCGTCGCGGAGCTGGTTGGGCATTTCAATGGCAAGCGCGGTGCGGCCCTGAATGGCCGCGATGCGCACCGAGGCGACGCTCATGCCGCGGGCGATGTCGTCGGCGAGTGAAATCACGCGGGCCGGGTTGGTGCCGCGCGATGGTTCGAGTTCGTAAATGGTAACGACGGGGCCGGGAACGATGTCGCGTATTTCGCCGATGACGCCGAAGTCGGCCAGCACGTCTTCGAGCAGGCGAGCGTTTCCGCGCAACATGCTCTCCGTGTAATTTGGTTTGGTACGAGAACCGGCGGGACGCTCTAACAGGTTCAGCGACGGGCGCTTGTAGGTTTGCGTTTTGACGAGCGCGGTCGTCCGCCCGGTCTTGGGCGCGGACGACGGCAAGACTTCATAGGCGCGCGCCTCGTGGACGGTGTCTTGCGTGTGCACTGCTCCGCGTCCTGCAGTGGTGAAAGCGTCAGTCAGGGTATCGCGCATGGTGTGGGGCGCGTTGGTGTGGGGCACGTTAGTGTGGGGCACGTCATGATTATTCTGGGGCGCGAAACGGGCAGCGATTCCGCGGCTGGCGGTTTGGGTATAGGCCTCGAACTCGGGGTCGACGGGTTCGTCGCCGATGTCGTCTTCGAAACCGGCATATGGGCCGAAGCGGTCCTTCTGGCGCGGGTCTGCCAGGGTTGACGGTGGGTTGGGGCGGTTCGTCCTGGGCGCTTCACGGGACGTGGCTGGACGTGCGGTCAGCACGGGCTCGACGCGTTGCGAGGTGTGCGCGGGAGCGGTGCGCGACGTATGGCGGATGGTTTTGTCTTTGCCGCCGCGTTTGCGGGTTGCGCCGAGGCTGATGATTGCGCTCCATAGGCCCAACGCGAGCAGCAGCAGACCCGCAACAGGGCGGCCGAATTCGGCATGGGCCACGGCGAACGGCGCGGATGCTACGCGGAACACGGCGTCGCCGACGATGCCACCGAGGCCTGGATGCAGCGGCCACTGCGACGGCGCGGGGAATGATGCCGCCGCAGCAGCCAGCAGCGTCACGCAAGCAAAGAACGCCGCGACCC